>CAZVSL010000402.1:0-5989 GCA_964629935.1 uncultured Calditrichaceae bacterium
TGGGATTGCGGCTGCTGAACTGGCTCATCGTCATGCCGCTCATCGCCTCAAAGCTGAATTATGAGATTCATTTGGATGCATTGCAGCAAAAGCGTTTAAACCTGAAGCTATTTCAACCCGGTTATTTGAAAGGTGGAGATAATAGGTTCATAATGGGCGTGCAAATACTGCAACTTGGCTGGTGAATTTCTTCATAGGAATAACTATGAAAGGCGGCCGCTCTTTGGACTTGGTTCGGCAAGCACGCCTTTACTCACCAACCCTCAATCCAAAATAGCACTTGAAATTGTGCCCAATTTTTCCTATACTCAAACCGTTCGTAATCAATAGACTATCTTAACAAAATGCAAAGGATGAATTTATGGGAATGACCTTGACGGAAAAAATCCTGGCCAATCGCGCCGGATTGAAAGAGGTGAAGCCCGGTGACCTTATCTTTGCAAAGATCGACATTGCCATGGCGACGGACATTTCCTCGCCACTTACCATAAAGGTATTTCAGGAGATGGGAGGAGAGCGCGTTTTTGATCCGGACAAAGTACCGCTGGTGCACGACCATCTGGTGCCAGCCAAAGATATCAAATCGGCTGAGTTCTCCAAGATGATGCGTAATTTTGCCCGCGAACAGAACATCAAGTACTACTATGAAGTCGGCCGCTCCGGTATTTCGCATCAACTGCTTCCGGAGCAGGGCTTGATCCATCCCGGCGATATTGTGCTGGGTGCAGATTCGCACAGTACCACCTACGGCGGCCTGGGATGTTTTGCCAGCGGCGTCGGCAGCACGGATATGGCCGCTGCCTGGGTTCTCGGCGAAACCTGGTTTCGCGTGCCGGAATCGGTTAAGATTCGCTTCACTGGCAAGCTGCCGGAGTGGGTCTCAGCCAAAGATATGATGTTGCTGGTGTGCCGGGACCTCGGACTCGAGGGGGGCACCTACAAAGCGCTGGAATTCGGCGGCCCCACCATCGAAGCCATGGAAATGTACGACCGCTTTGTTTTTGCGAACATGACCATCGAATGCGGCGGCAAGAACGGCGTCGTGATCCCGGATGACACCACCCGCGAATACCTGAAGGGCCGGGCAAAGAAGCCGGAGGACGAGTGGATGTTCTTTGAACCGGATGAGGATGCGGTATACTGTCACGAGCTGAACTATGATGTCAGCGATCTGCAGCCGATGGTGGCTCAGCCGCATTTGCCGGGCAATGTAGTCTCGGTCGGCGATTCTGAGCCGGTTCCGGTTGACCAGGTGTACATTGGTTCCTGTACCAATGGCAAAATCGAAGATCTGCGCATCGCCGCCAAAGTATTGAAAGGCAAGAAGGTACATGACAAGACCAGAATGGTGGTCGTGCCTGCCACTGAGCAGATCTATCACGAGATGCTTAAAGAAGGGCTGGCCGAGATTTTTCACGAAGCCGGCGCCTCCATTGGTCCGCCGACTTGCGGCGCATGTTTTGGCGCACATATGGGGGTGATGGCTGAAAATGAAGTCGGCGTGTTTACCACCAACCGGAATTTCGTGGGACGAAATGGTCATACTTCGGCCAAGGTTTATCTGGTGAGTCCGGCGGTTGCGGCGGCTACGGCCATACGGGGTGTCATCACGGATCCGAGGGAAGTATTGAATTAGCCTGGATTACTCAAATCTGAAACATAAGGAGAGAGCGTCAGGCTTCGACTCCGCTCAGCCTCCGCTCAGCCTGACTGACGTGTTCAACGGCTGAATTCAGATTGAGATTTTGGCAGATTATTATGATAGCAGGCTGGTGTTTAGCACCACGCCTGTTTTTTATGCAGCCGATGATAATTGTCCCAAAATAGAAAGGAAACTCACGGCTCTGTGCTCTCCGACAAATTGTACGACGTAATAATCGTTGGGGCCGGACCGGCCGGCCTTGCCTGTGCCATTGCGGCTGAAAAACAAAACACTTCATATTTGGTCATCGAAAAGGGTTGTCTGGTCAACTCTATCTTTCATTTTCCCACCAACCTGATCTTCTTTTCCACTCCAGATTTGCTCGAAATTGGCGGCATCCCGCTTATCATCCAAACGGAGAAGCCGACACGTGCAGATATGCTCAAGTATTATCGCATCGTGGCTGAGTATTACAATCTGCGCATCAACTTGTATGAACGCGTTGAAGAGCTGAGTGGTGAGAAGGGGAATTTTCAAGTGCGCACAAGTAAGGCCAATTACAATACCCAAAATGTCGTTATCGCCACCGGACAGTACGATAATCCAAACATGATGCACATTCCCGGTGAAGACCTGGACAAAGTCAGCCACTATTATTCCGAACCGCATGCGTATTACAAAAAGAAAGTCGCCATTATCGGAGGCAAGAACTCGGCGGTGGAGGCGGCGCTGGACCTCTATAAGAATGACGTCGAGGTCACGCTCATCCATCGTGGCGATGACTTTGGCCAGTCGGTGAAGTACTGGATTCTGCCCGATATCAAGAACCGCGTGAAAGAAGGCAAGATTAAAGCGCTGTTCAATACAGTCGTGAAGGAGATCAGGGAGAAAAGTTTGGTCGTCAGGAACGAAGATGACACGGAGCAGGAGCTGGCAAACGACCATGTCCTGGCTTTGACGGGCTACAATCCCGACACTTCTTTTCTGTCGCGCATGGGAATCGAGATAGGAGCACAAAATACGCCCGCCCACGATCCGAATACACTTGAAACTAATGTGCCCGGTATTTATATTGCCGGAGTTATTACCGTCGGCTCTGAAGGCAGCAAGGTGTTTATCGAAAATACTCGCAATCATGGAACGAAAATAATAGAAAGTATACGCAATGGCAAAAAGTGAAAATGTCGATATAGCAGTGATCGGAGGGGGACCGGGGGGATACACGGCCGCAATTCGTGCATCACAATTGGGCATGAAAGCGGCCGTCATCGAGAAAGACAGACTCGGCGGCCTGTGTTTGAACTGGGGCTGTATTCCCAGCAAAGCGCTCTTGCGCAGTGCAGAGGTCTATCACATCATTGAGCAAGCGGATTCTTATGGTATTCAGGTGAAAGACGTCAAGTTCGATGGCAAGAAGATCATCAAACGCAGCCGGGACGCCGCAGATAAGCTGAGCAAGGGCGTGGAGTTCCTTATGCGCAAGAATAACATCAAGCATATTTCAGGTACAGCCACAATTGCAAAGCCTGGCGTCATTAAGGTGTCCAGCAATGGCAAGAATGAAACCGAGGTCAAAGCTAAACACATCATCATCGCCACTGGCGGTTACACGCGCTCGCTTCCCGGCGTTGAAATCGATAAAAAGAAAGTCATCTCCAGCCGCGAAGCCCTGGTGCTTGAGAAGATGCCTGAGTCCATCGTTATCATTGGCGGTGGTCCCATCGGCGTGGAGTTTGCTTATTTCTACAATGCGTTCGGCGTCAAGTGCACGATTGTGGAAATGATGCCCCAAATCCTGCCGAATGAGGATAAAGAAATCATCGAGATTTTGCAACGCAACTTCAAAAAACAGAAGATCGAAGTGCTTACGGAAACCAAGGTTGAGTCTGTTAAGGCTTCCTCCAAAGGCGTAACCGTGACCGTCGGAAATAAGAAAGGCGAGTCGAAAGAACTGCAGGGTGAGCTCGCGTTAATGGCTGTGGGTTTCGGGGGGCTGACCAAAGGACTTGGCCTTGAGGATATTGGTGTGGAGACCGACCGCAGCTTCATCAAAGTTGACGAAAATTATCGCACCAACGTCGATGGCGTCTATGCCATTGGCGATGTCATCGGCCCGCCGCTGCTGGCGCATGTGGCCAGCGCCGAAGCCGTTTATACAATCGAGAAGATCGCCGGCGAAGATCCGCTGCCCATCGACTACTCCAACATTCCGGGCTGCACCTACTGTCAGCCGCAGGTTGCCAGCATCGGTTTGACGGAGCAGAAAGCCATCGATGCCGGGCACAAGGTGAAGGTCGGCCGCTATCCATTTCGCGCCAACGGCAAGTCCATCGCTGTTGGCGAGACCGAAGGCATGGTCAAGCTCATATTCGATGAAAAATACGGCGAGCTGCTCGGCGCCCATATTATCGGTGTGGAAGCAACCGATATGATAGCCGAGCTCGGGGTTGCCAAATCGCTGGAAACAACCTATACGGAATTGCTCAAAACCGTACACGCGCATCCCACGCTTTCCGAGGCAGTGATGGAAGCGGCCGGAGATGCTATCGATGAGGCGATCAATATTTAGCCGGGCACACTGTGCACGCCGGAGACCACTTTGTAACGCCGGCGCGATCATTTTCTGAGTGAGGCAGGTTAAACGCATGGTCAGCGCAAGGGTCATTCAAGCCGGACAACTCGACTATCAGGTTGCCTGGGATTTTCAGAGAAAGATACATCAGGAGCGGGTCGCAGGCCGGTGCCCCGACACCTTGGTTCTGACCGAACATCCGCATACTTACACCATTGGCAAGTCCGGCGATGGCTCCAATCTCGTCACTGATGAAAATGAGTTGAAACAGCAGGGCATCACAGTTTATCGCATCGACCGGGGCGGAGATATCACCTATCATGGGCCGGGCCAGATCATTGGCTACCCCATTCTGGACCTGCATGACTACTATCTTGATATACACCGCTTTCTGCGCGAATTGGAGGAAGTGATTATTCTGACTCTGGCCGACTATGGCATCACCGCCGGGCGAGTCAAGGGCTTGACCGGTGTCTGGGTAGAAAACGCCAAGGTCGCTGCAATCGGCATCAAAGTGAGCCGGTGGGTGACGATGCACGGATTTGCGTTCAACCTCAATACCGACCTCAAATATTTCGGACACATTGTACCGTGCGGCATAACCGACAGGCCGGTGACCTCGATGCAGTTGCTGCTCGGTCGTAAACTCGATATTTCAGAAGTAAGTGAAAAGCTCGTAGATAATTTCGGCAAAGTCTTTGGAATTCGATTTCAGGAACAGAGACTTACTAATCTAACAGCAGGCGCGGATGAAGTACGCGCCCTTTCATCATGATTGCCCGGGTTTTGCGGGTGGATTTGAAACCTGATTGATTTTAGCCACGGATGGATACGGATTTTCACGGATTGGATATACGTGTTAACCACCAAGTCCACAAAACGGCACAAAGAAACACCAGGAAAAGATCAACCAGCAACGTCACACGTAACACCAGGAAACATGAAGTGAAACAATAAATGAACCGTACCATGGAGACTAAGCTTCCTTTGTTGTGGTCTTCGTGTTCGCTTCGTGTCTTCGTGGTAAAGTTGCTTAGAAAATCGTCCATTTTCGTAAATGGGCAAAAACACAATCCATAAGGTCATAAACCATGGCAAGACTCCACGAGCATCAAGGAAAAACACTCTTGCGGGAGTTCAAAATCCCGACGCCTGAGGGGGCGCCTGTCTCGAGCCCGGACGAGGCTTACACCGTGGCTGAACAGATCGGCGGTCCCGTTGTGGTTAAGGCTCAGGCCTGGACCACCAAGCGAGCAAGCTTTGGCGGTATCCAATTCGCAACTTCGGCGGCTGAGGCCAAGGCGAAAGCTGAGCAGTTGTTCGGCCTCAAAGTTAAGGATTTCACAATCGATACTGTCTTGATCGAAGAGCGCATCGAGATTGAGCAGGAATTCTACGCTGGCATCATTATCGATGATTCGTCACGCTGTCCGGTGATGATTTTCAGCTCGATTGGCGGCACTGGTATTGAAGAGATCGCAGAGAAACACCCGGATAAAGTGGCGCGCACGTCTATTAACATCGTAACGGGCTTGCGTGACTTCGAGGCTCGCAACCTGATTCGCAAGACCGGCATTCATGGTAAGCTGCAAATGCAGTTGGCTGGCGTGCTGGTAAAGCTGTGGCAGGCGGCGCGCAAATACGAAGCGCGCTCAGCGGAAATCAATCCGCTGGTTCTGACCGCCAAAGGTGAGATCATGGCTGCGGACTGCCGGGTTACGGTCGATGATTACGCTGTGTTTCGCCATCCGGAACTGGGCATCGAGATCGCCCGC
>CAZVSL010000403.1:0-4573 GCA_964629935.1 uncultured Calditrichaceae bacterium
AGCATGGTTTCTCCGGTTAACGGTGAGCAATGAGAAGTAAACAACTGCGAGGTTCAGGGCCAAATTGGGTGGAAGTTATTCGCCACTCATGGCAATTCATTATCTTGACAATTGCGCTCTTTTTGGATACATTTCAAAACTTAGGCATAAGAGAGTATGATTACGACCGCATGAGTAAATTAACCAAAGAACAGGCAATTGCCTTTCGAAAACGTTGGCAAATGGTCAACGACGCCGAAATCGAGGAGCTTCGCAACACTTCTCCTGCCGAGAAGTTACGGCAAACCGCGACGCTCATGGCTTCTGCGCAAGCCCTGGGCTGGAGCGATTCCAGCAACACGGACGAGACCAGTGTCTGGGAGCGCTGGCAGCAACTGAGAAAGAAATATTGTGGCTAAAGCCCACACGCTTGCTCCACTACTGGATGCCTTGCACCAACTTATGAGCTGGTTTGAAAACGAGCAGGTGAGCGGCATCATCATCGGGGGTGTTGCTGCATCATTGTTGGGTCGTCCGCGGCTTACGCACGATGTCGACGCACTGGTCAGTCTCGAGGAAGAACGCTGGCCAGAATTCCTTTCCCTGGCAAAACAATATGACTTTGGTCCACGCATTCGTGACCCTTTGCAGTTTGCCCAGAAATCTCGGGTGCTGCTGCTGAAACATGGCGCCTCCCACATTGATGTCGATATCGTTTTTGCCGCCTTACCTTTCGAGTTGGAATCCATCCGCAATGCGACTGCACTGGAGATTGAAGGTTTAAGCGTGCAGCTTCCAAGAGTTGAAGACTTCGTCATCATGAAGGCCGTTGCCGCACGTCCCAAGGATCTTATCGATATCGAGTCGCTCATCGAAGCCCACCCAAACTTGGAATACAAGCGAATACGAAAGGTTGTGCGAGAATTTGCGGATGTGCTTGACATGCCAGACATCAATGAAAATCTTGAAAATATTTTGGCAAAAGCTGACAAAAATAAATAGCCCCACGACATGCACTTGTTCAGATTCGCGGACTTTCAATCCCTAAACAAGCTCATGATTTCATCACTCGTATCTGAGGGACTCGACTGGATTCGCCAAGGCCGCTTTGATGGCTTTATAACTTACTGTAAAAGCAGCGATCGACAAAGTTATCAAAGAAGACAAAACAAAGACAGCCAGACTCATCTCGATGCGATAGGCAAAGTCTTCCAGCCAGCGCCGCAGCAGGCAATAGGCCGCCGGCCAGGAAAGGATATTCGCCGATAAGACAAGAATCAGCAAATCTTGGGACACGAGTGCAGTAATGCGTGCAACCGAGGCTCCCAAAACCTTCCGTACCGCGATTTCTCTGACGCGCTTCTCGATGGTAAATGTCGCCAGGCCAAACAAACCCAAGCAGGCAATGACAATAGAAAAAATAGAGGCATAGTGGACGATCTGTCCCCAACGTTGCTCTTGACGATAGTGCGCGTCGATGGTCTGGTCCAGAAAGGCGAACTCAAACGGTTTTTCGGGTGCGACCGTTTTCCAGGTTTGTTCGAGCAAGTCAATGATAGGCCGGGCTTCTCCGCGTCCAATGCGTACAACCAGTGATGTCGGAAAAATGTCTCCGAGTCGTCTGGCATAATCTATGTTGGCCAATGGATTCCGTCCCAGGGTGAGAGCCAGGGGTCTGATTTCATCGCGCAACGAGCTAAAATGAAAATCCCTAACAACTCCAATGATGTGCATATCCGGGTTAAATTGCTCGGGCAAATCCTCGGTTAGGGCGCTTTGTAGGCCAAGTTGATGAACAAAAGTTTCGTTTACAATCATGGCTTGCTCTGCGTCTGTGCCGAACGCTTCTGAGAAATCTCGCCCTTCCACAAGCTCGATGCCCATGGTCCGCAGGTAACCGTACGTCACCTGATTGAAAACGAATCTGGATTGATGGCCGAATTCATCGTTGTAGCCGAGCGTCGTCCATTCCTGACTGAATGGCGTCATAGTAGCTGCCATGTTGAGCACACGTTCATCATGGATGACAGCGGTCTTATATCTCTCAAAAAACTGCACTGCCTCTGCAGGTCCGCTGTTCAAGGCGATTTCGACCACACGTTCACGATCGTATCCTAATCCCTTTTCGTTCAGGTAATTCAACTGTTGCTTCATGACCAGCGTTGAAATGATGAGAGAGATCGACATGGAGAACTGCAGAACGAGCAACGCTTTGCTAAGCAGATTTCTGCCTGGGATCTCTTGAGATCCCTTAAAAATAACTGTTGGCTGAAAACGGGGGAGAACCAGCGCCGGATAAAGCCCGGCTGAAACGCCGACGACAAAGAGAATAGCAACACCGGCCAACAACGTAGGGAAATCGAAATACAACGCCAAAGATTTGCCGGTTAGTTGATTGAAAAGCGGTAGCATCAACTCTGCTAGCGCCATACCGCAAAGGACAGACAGAAAACAGGTCAGCAATGCTTCTCCGAGATACTGCCGGGTAAGCTGTGAGCTGAGGGCTCCCATGACTTTTCGCACGCCCACTTCTTTCGAACGCTCGACGGATCGGCCAAGCGAATGTGTAATAAAGTTCACACAGGCTATGAACAAAAGCAGAAAGCCCAGTCCCGATAGGATAAGAGAGTACCTGGGATCACTGGTTTGCACAATCTCGTCATTCACCTCACTGCTCAAATGAAGAGAAGACAGGGGTTGAACGAACAGCGTTGCCTTGAAATCCCGGTTCAATCCCCGGTTAAACAGCTCCTCCAGCGACGGCAACTTTTTTTCGAAGGCAGCAATCGTGGTGGTTTCGGAAAGCTCAATGTACGCCTCTGCAAAAGCTGCTCGCCAGGAGTCGAAATAGGTTGTATCAAGCAGTTCTCTAGCTTTCTCTATGTTCAGGAGAAAATCAAACTCAATTGAGGAGTTTTGCGGTACATTGCTTGCCACGGCCGTCACGGTCATGGGATGCTCGCCGTCGGGAAATCTGATGAGTAGACGTTGCCCGACCGGGTCCGACGAACCGAAATATTTGCTGGCCATCTCTTCTGTCAGAACGATGGCATTCCGATCTGCCAGCGCCGTGTTTGGGTCGCCTTTCATGATCGGGAAGGAAAACACCTCGAAAAACTGCTGGCTCACAAAGTGCAGGGCTTCGGAAAACGCGGCGTCACCTTTTCGGACCGTGCTGTTGAGTGTGGCCAGCCGGACAACATATTCGACTTCAGAATAGGATTCCTTCAGCGTTTCTCCCAAAACATAAGGAATAAAGACGCTGGGCAAGTCGCCTTTGGCCGGGTGGTGGAGGTTCCGCCATAAACGGACGATGTGATCGGACTTTTCGTGAAACGAATCATACGAGTATTCATGACGAATGAATAGAAAGATCAACATCGAGATGGCAACAGCCACCGAAAGCCCAAAAATGTTGATAAAAGCATGCAGCCTTTGTTTTCGCAAGTTTCGCAGCGCCACAAGAAAATAGTTCTTGAACATGCGGATACTCCAGATTACACTCAGAAAAGACATGCCAGCCGGCAATAGGCTTTGTCCAGACACTTTTGTTTTTTGGTGGTCTTAAGCCATCTCTCGACTACGCTCGAGATGACTACCGGTCTTTTTTACAACCCTGTCAAATAGAAAACCTCAATAAAAATCAGTCCAAATCCTGCCGGTTATCCCACAGAATATTGACGATCATCCATTGTCCATGCCACTTCGCCAAATGAAGGTAGTCAACGTAATCAGCGGATACGGCTTTCACCGTGGCAATTCCCTTATAGATGTCCAGAATCGTCAGCTCGTAAAACAGCTTCTCTTTCTGAGTATCCTTGCCACCGCCGGCGTGCGTATACTCCACAAGCGTGGTCTTCGACAGATGGCCGAGGACGGGACGGCCGCCTTTGGGCAGATCGCGGACGGCACGTTTGACAAGGTCTGGGTGTAGGCTTCGTGCCATGCGTTTCGCATCTGCCTGATACCAACCCTCAACGTAATCCATCGATGCGTTTTTGATGGCCAAAGAATCGGCGCTATTTTGAGAATAGATTTTTGCAGCGCTTGACAGGGTCAGGAATATTGCCACCAACAAGGTTCCATTTTTCATCAGGTCAGTCCTCCGTTTATTATTCATACCACAATCTCTCCATCTCGCAACAAGATCTGGTCATCACTCATATCTGAGTGAGTCAACCGGATTTGCCAGCGCCGCCCGCACCGCCTGCGTACTCACCGTCAGTAGCGCAATCACCAGCGCCAGGCCGCCAGCCAGGGCAAAAATCCACCAGCCAATCTCAATGCGATAAGCAAAATCCTGCAGCCACCGGTCCATCGCATACCAGGCCGCCGGCCAGGCAATGAGATTGGCAAGCAGCACAAGCTTGATAAAATCTCTGGAAAGCATGGCCGCAATGTTCGCTACGGTTGCGCCCACGACTTTGCGAACCCCGATCTCTCTGGTGCGCTTCGTGACGCTCAGCGAAGCTAAGCCAAACAAGCCGAGGCAGGCTACGGTCAAAGCCAATCCTGTGAACCAACCGAAGACGCGGGCAAGCCGCTGCTCGTCGCGATATAAACGCTCCATATCCTGATCCACAAAATAATACTC
>CAZVSL010000403.1:4583-5986 GCA_964629935.1 uncultured Calditrichaceae bacterium
GAACGGCAGGTTCGGGGCCAAATTATGCCACGTGCGTTTCAGGAAGTCCAGCGTGTGTTCGATGTTTTGGCCGCGGATACGCACAACGATTTTAGTGAAAAATCGTGACGGCATCACCTGAATCGCCGCCGGGCCGACTTTTTCATGCAGCGAATTATAATTGAAGTCCTTGACCACTCCGATGACACGCCCCCATTTGCCGAAATAGTCGACACCAATTTCACGGCCCACCGGATCGTTCCAGCCAAGCGCTTTGACCGCCGCTTCGTTCAGGATGAAGGATTCCTTTTCAGCGCCGAATGTTTTCGAAAAATCGCGGCCATCGACCAGTTCCAGACCCAGGGCTTTGACAAAATCGTGGTCGGTAGCAAAAGCCGTCATGCCGAATTGGTGCGGTTCGTTACCTGGCAGAGTGTAGCGAAACGAGGTAACCCGCCGGCCCGGCAGGCCCTGGGTGAATGCCACATGCAGGACATTCGGGTTCTGCAGCAGCTCGTTCTTTATAGCCTGGGACTGCGCGTTCAGCCCCGCATCGCGGCTGGTGATGGCAAGCAGATGCTCCCGCTCGAACCCAAGCCGTTTGTTGCGCATGAAATCGAGCTGTGTGGCTATGACACCCGTACCGATAAGCAGGAAAATGGAAACGGCAAACTGCCCTATCACCAGGATAGAGCGCATGGAAAACCGCCCGGGACTGCTCGCCCTCCCGGTCAAGTTTCCGAGACCCTTCAGCGCCCTTACTGGTTTGCAGGCCGACAGATGGATCGCCGGATAGATACCAGCTATCAACCCGACCAGCAGAGCAAAGCCGGCAAGAACCGGGAGCAGCCACGGAACTTCCAGGTATGGCAATCGCATCGTCTTGCCGGTAAAAACATTGAAGGCAGGCAGCAGCAGCTCGACACAACACAGGGCGCAACCAAGAGCAACTGCTGTGAGCAGCAAGGATTCCCCCAGAAACCTGGCAGCCACCTGTACTCGGGCAGCGCCAAGCGTCTTGCGCAGGCCAATCTCACGCACGCGCTCCAGTGCGCTGGCAGTCGACAAATTGGTAAAATTGATGCAAGCCACCAGCAGCACCAGAATGGCAATGCTCGACAAGATGTAGACGTGGGCGATATCGCCATTTGGTCCAAGCTCCCACTGCGCATCGGAATGCAGGTGAATATCGGTCAACGGTTGCAGAGTGGGCGTGAACGCAAAAGAGACCGCGTCGGCGCGCGTGTAATTGGCTTTAAGAAAGGCCCCGAGCTTACTCTCCAAATCCGCAGGGTTTGCTTTAGCATCAAGCAGAAGGTAGGTGCGCGTCCACCAGTTGGAAGGCTTAGGCGGAAAGGGGCACAAAATATCGAAACGCAAGTGGGTATTTTGTGGCATGCGTACCACGCCGGTAACTTGAAGTG
>CAZVSL010000404.1:0-5986 GCA_964629935.1 uncultured Calditrichaceae bacterium
GCCGCGGAATTTCTCGTGCCGGCACGAGAGCTAAAAGCGCATTGGCGAAATCTAAGATATCAGACGCAACCATTCGAAGCATTAGCCAGAGAATTCAAAGTCAGCCCCATCGTGGTCGGTCGCCGTGCCATGGATTTGCGTCTGGTGGACCGGGACGTGTTCTTCGCATTCTACAAGGAATATCTTGGCAAGGAGCGCACGCAGAGCAAGGCGGTGGAAGGCGGCGATTTTTATAACAACCAGAAGACGCGTGTGGGTGAAATGTTCGCCACGCAAGTCATTCGTGCCGCCAAGGAAGGTCGTGTGAGTTTAAAGGAAGCCTATGACCTAACCGGATTGCGCGGAGGCGCTTTTCAAGAGTTCGCTCATCGCCTGGGGTTCGATCTCCCATGGATACAAGACGACGCTTTCTCATAGATTCAGACGTATTCATATCGGCGAAGAATCGCTATTATGCTTTCGAGATATGCCCAGGTTTCTGGGACAGTCTGATTTACCATTACGGCCAACACCGAACATAGCTTAATATGGCGAGGCATCGTACAGCCCTGTAGGAATATTCAGTAGATCTGCTGACGCATGTTCATAACATGCACCCATCTCAAGGCCGTCAACAGGTTTTGCAAACGAGCCGATATTAGCAGAATTCATCCGCCGCCCCCTTGCGCTCATCAGTTTATTACAACATCTCAAAAACAATAACCTACCCTTCAAACCTTTAAAGTTGCCCGTGGCGCAGCATGGGCGCTATCTTTTCCTATCTTGAACAACGTTCTGGCCTTGCAAAAGACGAATAAAAAGATAATCAGGCAAATCATGCAACGCGGACAATTCCAATCCAAGATGGGCTTTATCCTCGCGACCGCGGGCTCGGCCGTCGGACTTGGCAATATCTGGGGCTTTCCGTTTCAGGTCGGCAACGGCGGCGGAGCAGTGTTTGTCATCATCTACCTGCTCTTTTGTTTCTTGCTGTGCTTTCCGGTTATGGTAGCAGAAGTAGCGATTGGCCGGCGAACCAATCGTAATCCGGTGGGCGCGTTTAGAGCCCTTGGGCCGCGGCGCTGGTCGCTCGTCGGCAAGTTAGGTATTCTGAGTGGCTTCTTGATTCTGTCCTTCTATAATGTGCTGGCGGCCTGGTCCTTTGGCTATATTTTCGAGATGGCACGCGGCAATTTTGCAGTGGGCGCTACATTCACCAATTTCACCAGCGATGTGGTTCGCATCGCATGCTATTCTCTCATCTTTCTCGCGGCAACGGGGATCATCGTCTCGCGGGGCATCAAAAGCGGTATCGAGAAAGCGGCCAGGCTGCTGATGCCTGCACTCATTGGTATTATTCTGCTCCTGGCTGCTTATGCCTTCACCCTGCCGAATGCCATGGCCGGGGTCGAGTTTTATCTCATCCCGGACTTTTCGAAAGTCAATCTGAGTGTGGTGTATGGCGCACTGGGACAGGCGTTCTTTTCGCTATCGCTTGGAATGGGCACGCTCATCACCTACGGCAGCTACGTTTCGAAGCAGGATGATATCGTCGGGTCTGTGGCGTTCATTACGCTGGCGGATGTGGGAATCGCCTTCATCGCGGGCTTGATGATGTTCCCGTTTGTATTCTCGCAAGGCCTGGCGCCCAACGGCGGCAGCGGACTCATATTCACTACCCTGCCCGGCGTTTTTGGCTCCATCGGACCGATTCTCGGCCCGGTGATTGGCGCTGGTTTCTTTTTTCTGTTATCAATCGCAGCGCTTACTTCTACGGTGTCACTGCTGGAGGTGCCGGTGGCATTTGTCGTAGATGAGTTCAATTTCAAACGTACCCGGGCCGTCTCGCTGGTTGTCGCCGGTGTGTTCGTGGTCGGCTTGCCATCCCTTTTGGGCAACGGAGCGTCCCAGTTCTTCACTGAATTCGTAACCTACCTGGGCAGACAAGCGCCCGTCAGCTTCATGACCATGATGTTCGATGTCGCCAACAGCACCTTTCTGCCACTCGGCGGATGTCTGATATCAGTGTTTGCGGCTTATGTCTGGCGCCGGGATAATTTGAACAGGGAGGTTGCATTTGGAGTGAATCCGGGCTTCAAAGGCTCTTTTATCGAGAAATACATCAACTTTGCTATCGCCTATCTGTGCCCTTTTTTGCTGGGAGGGCTGTTTGTCTTGACGGTATTGAGTTTGTTTTTCGGTATTCAGGTCATCAGCTAGCGGTCTAGGGTCGAGGACGAATTCCCACCTTGCTATTCCCAGCGCGGCCAGGCGCCGCATACATAACGGGAGATAACGAAAGCAAATTCCAAAGGCCCAAGTGACCAAATCTCAAACTGCGTCTCAAATTGAGCCTTCTTGGATTTTTTGCAAGGCTAAGCTATTACCCCTCACACGTTATACGCGTTATCTGATTTCAGCACAGCTTCTATCTTACCGATAATGTCGCCCATTCTCTCCGATTTGCCGATATAAGCGCTGGCGCCGGCCTGTTTGGCCTGTGCGACCTCTTCGCGGCTAAGATCGAGGCCCGAGAGCAGAACAATGCGTGTCTTGATCTTGCGCGACTTCAATTCTTGCACGAGCTCAACGCCGTGCTTGTCCTGAAGCTTCACATCCGCGATGACAAGATCCGGCTTGTGTTTGCCGCAGAGCGTAATGCACTCAGCAGCAGAATAGGCCTGGATCACCTCAAGACCACTCTTTTTGAGTCGGGTCGCCAGCAGCAAGTTGAAATGACGGTCGTCGTCGACAACGAGGATTTTCTTGTTCATAGGACCTGACCTTGTTCATATTGCATGGATAGTTTGATCAATCTAGCGATCAGCCGGGCACTTTTCAAGCAATTTTATCGGTTGATCATGCTGATGATTGGATTTGAAAGCGTAGAGGATGAAGTCGGGATACAGTAAACAGGTTGGGTTAAGCAAAATTTATGTAGAAAAAAGCTTCCCAAAACCTTATCTTGGAATATGCAATCAACCGGAGCCGGATTAAGAGTGCAGTCAGGATTAAGGCGTAGAAGGTAAATTTCATGGAACCGCTTTGGTGAGAATTTAGGTCACGGACTCCAACAGAAGCTTTGCTAAGGTCCCGGTCGCGCACCAATGCGGCAACTGCGTTCAAACTTTCACCCAACCTAAAGGAGGTGCGCCATGAGAAGCGTACTGGTCTTGGTTCCGATAGCATGTCTGGCTCTAATTGCTTGTACCACAGCCGACAACACTGGCGTCGATATGAAAGCGCTGTGGCAGGAACGGTTCGAGGAGATCTGGAACAAAGGCAACGTGGCGACCGTGGACAAATGGTACGCCGCCAATTTTGTCCGCCACAATCCCGCCAGTTGGCAGCCCGCAGAAATCAAAGGTATCGATGCTTTCAAAGAGTATGTTTTGAGCGTGCGTGAGACCTTTCCGGACTTTCACATCGAGACGCACAATGTTTTGATCGACCGGCACCTGACGGCTGCGAACTGGACTATCTCCGGAACACACCGCGATACCGGCATGAAAATGAGTGTCGATGGTATCTCCATGAATCGGATGGTCGGCGGCAAGATCACCGAAGAATGGATTGCGTGGGACACAAAGTGGCTGCTCGATCAAATCGGCGTAAACGCAGATGAAGCCACAACGATGAAATAGTCTTAGCGCGGCCAGGCCGCAGCCGAAAATCGGAAATCGAAAAACCTAGATCGTAGCCCGCCCGTCATGTCCGGGCTTCTGATTGCCGGTGCACCTGAATTAAAGGGACATGGCGCGGTCATTTGCATAGCTGCCGGCACATCCTTTCCGGTCGCTGCTATCTGACAACCAAATTTTCCCAATCCCGTATATCAGCTTCGCATACGCCTCAACCTCTCGTTCCCATGATTCAGATGGGAACGGGCGCCGGGCGGGGACGCGCAGCGTCAACTGTTGCGCGCTACACGAAACATCGCCACGAGAGAATCAACCACCAACTCTAAGCTAAAATCAGGAGAGAAAATGCGACCCTGGCTTCTTTTCACGCTATGCATTCTGCCAACACTGACCCTGGCTCAAGTCCCTGTCAAATATACCATCTCTTTCGAAAACCGCGACCATCATGAAGCTGAAGTTCGAATTATGTTTGAAGAAGTGCATCAGCAGGTCTTGCAGCTCCGCATGAGCCGCACCTCCCCGGGGCGCTATGCTTTGCATGAATTCGCCA
This sequence comes from uncultured Calditrichaceae bacterium, assembly GCA_964629935.1. Lineage (GTDB taxonomy): Bacteria > Zhuqueibacterota > Zhuqueibacteria > Oceanimicrobiales > Oceanimicrobiaceae > CAZVSL01. The sequence continues at coordinate 4,171 of CAZVSL010000404.1, forward strand.
AGAACGTCTACAATGTTGCAGCGCACGACAGTCGCGGCAAACCGCTTAGAATCGAACGTTCCAATCCACACCAGTGGAATGTGACCGGTCATGACGGCCGCGTCGAAGTCACCTACACCATTTTTGGCGACCGGTGTGATGGCACCTATCTGGCCATCGATAATCGCCACGCTCATATCAACATACCAGCCACGTTTATGTGGGCGCGCCAACTGCAGGACCGGCCGGTCGAAGTGACCTTCGTCATACCCGCTGACTGGCGCATCGCGACGCAGCTCGCTCCTACAGACGCTCCGAAAATCTATATGGCCCCCAACCTGCAGTACTTCATGGACAGTCCCGTGGAGATTTCTGATTTTGATCTGCGCGAGTGGTCGGTGGCTGACAATGGCAACCGGTACACCATCCGCCTGGCGCTGCACCATGACGGCTCCGAAGCTGAGACCGATGCCTATGCTGCGCTGTGTGAAAAGGTTGTGCAGGAGCAAATCGCGCTCTTCGGTGAGCCGCCAAAATTCGACTATGGCGCCTACACCTTCATCGTGGACTATCTGCCGTTTGTCGACGGCGACGGCATGGAGCACCGCAATTCCACTGTTTGTACGGCGCCGCGCTCCTTGCGCGAGCATGCCGTGCGTAATTTGGGCACCATCGCGCACGAGTTTTTTCATAGCTGGAATGTCGAGCGTATCCGTCCGCAATCCCTGGAGCCCTTTGATTTCGAGCGCGCCAACATGTCCGGCGAGCTCTGGTTCGCCGAAGGCTTCACCAGCTACTATGATGACCTGACGCTCAAGCGCGCGCAGCTTATCTCCCTCGACCGCTATGCTGAGGCATTGACGCGTACTCTGAATGAGGTTTTGCACAGTCCGGCGCGCAGATACTTCAGTCTCACGGAAATGAGCATGCGCGCGCCGTTCACAGATGCGGCAACGTCGGTTGATCCGACCAATCTCACCAATACCTTTATCTCCTACTATCCCTACGGCGCGGCCATCGCTCTGGCGCTGGACCTGAGCTTGCGACAGCAATTCGATGGCGCCACGCTGGATGATTTCATGCGTCGGGTCTGGCAAGAGCACGGCGTCAGCGAACAGCCGTACACCATCGAGGATTTGCGCCTCCTCCTGGGGAAAACCACCGGCGACACGGACTTTGCCAACGACTTTTTCAGCAGATTCATCACCGGTCATGAATTGCCACACTTCGCGGCGCTGCTCAACCCGGCTGGTATGTTAGTTCGCAAAGCGCATCCGGACGAGGCGTGGCTGGGTGTGGCAGAACTTCACTTTGAGGATGACAAGATAATCCTCGATAGCGCGACTCGCATCGGTAGTCCGCTCTATCAGGCCGGCCTGGACCATGGCGATGTTATTTTGCAGCTTGCAGGGGAAACTCTTGGCAATCAAGCGGAGCTGAAAGATTTTGTGAAAGCGCACAAACCAGGTGACACAGTCAAAATCGTCATGGAGAAAAATGGCATCGAGCAAGAGACCGAGCTGACCTTACAGGAAAATCCCGAAATCGAAGTGGTTCCGCTTGAACATACCGGCCAGGCGGTGACAGATAACGTCCTGGCATTCCGCAAAGCCTGGCTTGGCAGTCGTGCGCAGTTTACAGGCGACGAATTGCAACGTCACTGCCCGAGGTGCCGGCGCAGCTACCCGTTTCGCTTTGAGTATTGCCGGTATGATGGGGCGGAGTTGGGGTTGACAGAGGAGACGGAATTCTGAATAGATGCATTCAGCCACCAATTTGCGCACCCGCCGGCCCAGGATGTCATAGATTGTCAGGTGCACCTGCGCCGGTTCCGGCA
>CAZVSL010000405.1:0-4702 GCA_964629935.1 uncultured Calditrichaceae bacterium
AAGCTAACTCTCTACCAAATTCGTTATGCGCCGCCAAATCGCTGTCTCTACGGGTATACCCAGCTCGAGATTTTCCCGCCTGTGCTGCAGTGCGCGCTCACCGGGATAAACCACATCCTGATCCGCACGCTTATAATCCACGATGATCTCGTCTGCGCGTTGCAGAACGGCGTCCAGCGGCGTCAGTTTCGCGACGTCGATGGCAAGGAACATCTGCGAGACATTATATTCTTCCTCCTGTTCACCGATGTCGCCGGTCGAAAGTCCGGCTGCAAGCAGCGCAGCAATCAAATCTAAAACCAAAGTCAGACCCGTGCCTTTCCAGTAGCCGATGGGCAGAACCTGCCCAGACTCAAGTATGGCTCTGGCGTTATCCGTCAGCTTGCCGTCTTTGTCATATCCCCCCGGAACGGGCAGTGGCTGATCATTGCGGGCGTTGCCATGAAGCTTGCCGTAAGAAAATTGTGACATGGCCATGTCTAAGACCACCGCACCGTCGCCTTTGGGCACAGCAAACACAAGGGGATTGTTGCCGATGCGATGGTCGGTTGCCGGCCACGGCGCCATGTTCGGTTTGGTGTTGCTCCAGCAGATGAATACACACCCTGCTCTTGCTGCCTGCCAACCGTAGGTTCCGGCGCGCATCCAATGATTGGTATGGGACAGCGCCACACAGCCTACGCCGTGTTGCCTCGCCAGCGCAACAGCACGCTCTGTGCAACGCCAGGCGTTCAAAGGTCCCGGTCCGGAATGGCCGTGCCACCTCTCCACTGCCCCGGCGCGGTCGATACATTCCGGCTCCGCACTGACATGAACAAAACCGCGATCGATAAATTCGACAAAAAACGGGAAGCGGTTGACGCCGTGAGAATAGACGCCATCGAGACTGCTGTCTGCAAAGATGCGGGCACACTGCTCAGCCCGTTCTTCTGCTAAACCTCTGGCGGCCAGTATCTGCCGGAAGGTGCGCCGCATCTCGTCGTAGGGGATTCTCTGCTTTTCGTCAGTCATAGCTCTCACAAATTGCTCTGGCTGCAGTCAAGTTTATAGCCTGCGCGCACCAGATCATAAGCCAGCGCCTTTGCTATCTTGCGAGCGTCCTGCAACTCGATAATATGACGCACCACAAGCCTGGCCAGAAAATTACAGTCCATGCGTCGTGCCAGATCATGCCGCGCCGGAATAGATGGAAAGGCGCGCGTATCGTCATTGAAACCAACTGTGTTGTAGAAGCCTGCCGTTTCGATGACGCACTGCCGGAAGCGCGTCATGCCTTCGATGCTGTCGTGGAACCACCAGGCCGGGCCGAGTTTCATGGCAGGATAGTGCCCGGCCAACGGCGCCAGTTCGCGGGAGTAAGTGGACTCATCCAGCGTGAAGATGATTACCGTGAAATCAGGATGGTTGCCATACTTGTTGAGCAGCGCGCGTAAATTTTCTGTGTACTCCGTAGCGATGGGAATGTCTGCGCCTTTGTCGAGACCAAATCTCTCGAACACGACCCGATTATGATTGCGCAGCGCGCCGGCATGAATCTGCATGACCAGCCCATCCTCCACACTCATGCGCGCCATTTCCATCAGCATGTGTGCTGTGAACAGCCCGGCATCCTGCGGCTCGCTTTTGCCGGAAAGCGCCCGATTGAAAACTGCCTCCGCTTCCTTTTCAGAAAGCTCACGTGTCCACGGGTTTTGCACACCGTGGTCAGTAGATACCGCACCCATAGTTCTGAAAAACGCGCGCTGTTTTTCCAGCGCCTGAATGAAGCGCCGGTAGGAATCGACATTGATGTCTGTGGCGGCGCTCAGTTTTTTTATATTCTGCTGCCAGTCAGGGCGGGCCAAATCCGTGACGCCATCCGGGCGAAAGCACGGCACAATGTTGCCGTTCCATTCGGAATTCTGAATTGCTTTGTGATGTTCGAGACTTGACTCTGCGGCATCCGTCGTCGTTAAAACTTCGATATTGAAGCGGTCAAAGAGCGCGCGCGGCCGAAATTCCGGAGATTTCAGTTTTTCGTCGATCTGGTCATAGATGCGCATGGCAGAGTCGCTGTTGAGCCGCTCTGTCACACCGAACACATGCGCGAACTCGTGATTGAGCCAGATGCCGGTCGGCGTGCCGGCAAACAGATAGAAATGGTCGCCGAATATCTGCCATATCTTCCGGTGGTCTGATTCGACTTCGGCGCCGTCGCGCGTGGGCACACCCAAAGCTTCCATAGAAATGCCCTGTGAATACAGCATGCGGAAAATATAGTGGTCCGGGATCAGGATGAGCTCGGTTGGATTCGGAAAAGGCTGGTTTTCGCTGAACCAGCCCGGCTCTGTATGTCCGTGCGGACTTACGATGGGCAGACCCTTGACCTGCTCGTAGAGCTCTCGCGCAAATTTTCTGACCGAAGGCTCCGGGTCGAAAAAGCGGTCGTTATCTAAGACGAGTTTGTTTGACATTGTCGCTCTCTTTCCGTCTCGTTGGGGCTGTGCCAAAAGGGGCTAAAGCCTCTCACATTCGGTGTGGCGCTCGCATAGTCCCCCCGCGCTTCTACGCATTAAGACAATCGTCGATAGTTTTGCCCTGCAGGAGTGCCAGCATATTCTCCGCGGCTCGAGTCTGCAATGCTACGATGCCTTCTTCCGAATACCAGGCGTAATGGCCGGTTGCAAGCACGTTTGGATGATTTAGCAACTCCGGATTGGTTGGCGGCTCATCTGCAAACACATCCAGACCAGCACTGTGAATCCGCTCATCGCGCAACGCCTGCAGCAAGGCCTTCTCATCGATGATAGCGCCGCGGGCGGTATTGATCAAAATCGGCTTCTGCTGCATGCGCCTGAAAGCAGCGTCATCAAGCATGTTGTGTGTCTCTGCTGTTAGGTTGCAGTGCAGGCTGATCACGTGACTTTGCGCCAAAACCGCATCCAGGTTGCAACGTTCGGCATTCAGCTCTGCGAATCGCTGGTCAGAGACATACGGATCACACGCGACAATCTTTCTGAACAGCGTTTGTGCCCTGAGGCAAAGTGCGCCGCCGATGTTGCCAAGCCCGATGATGCCAAGAATCTTATCATGCAACTGAAACAACGGCTGGCGCGGCGGCTTGCCAAAATGAGAGTCGAGCCTCTGCTGACCCCGGGGCAGCGCCCGCGCACAGGCAAAGATCAGCGACAACGCGTGCTCAGAAACCGCATGACTGCCATAACCGCGCACGATCGCGACTTTGATGCCACGCTGCGAGGCTGCCGTAAGATCGATGTTGTCATAGCCAACGCCATATCGCACCAGAGCTCGCAGCGACGGCGCCCTGTCCAGAAAATCGGCATCGATTTGCGTACCGCGCACCAGCGCTCCGACAGCATTCTGCAGGAACTCTATTTTGCCATCGCGCTCATTAGGCCTGCCTGAGTATATCTCCAAATCATAACCGGCGGCAGCAAGAATCTGCCGTTCCCGTTCATAGGAGTCATAGCCGCCGTCCAGAACGACGATGCGGTTTTTAGTTTTGCCCATGCGCCATGAATCCGTTTTGCTTAATGTCCGGAACGGTCCAAAAAGCTTCCTCAATGTCATTCCCGCGAAAGCGGCATCCAAAACCTGTTGGTTTTTCAGTCATTCCTGCTTCGACTTTTGTGACAGCCCTTTGACTTTTTCCAAAGTTCAAATATGAAAATGCAAAATGACAAAGCAAAATCTAAAACCGAATTCAAACGAGGCTGTCATTTTGATTTTTCCGTTTTAATATTTGATTCGGTTCCGGTCGTAATATCCCCCGTGCTGTTTACGGGGCTCGTCCGGTTTAGGGATTGTAGGTATTCGCTTGCACGCCCAAAAATGGCGCCTGCCTATTCCTACAATTCATCTCTCCCGTCCGGCTGGCTGAGCCAATGCGGCTCCGCATGCCCGAGCACGCGGTCGCGATAGGCGACGAAACCCGCATCACTGATGAGGCGCCGGTCTCCGATGACTGTGCGCAAGGCACTGATAAACGTGCCATGAGAAAACGCAATCACAATCCTGCCCTGATGCTCCTGATTCAACCGTTGCAGCAGACGTTTGGCTCGCAAAACCACATCCAGAAAGCTCTCTCCCGTACCGAGCCAGTCGATGGTGGCATCTTGCTGGCCGCGATATCGTCTCACCTGTGCTGCGAATTCCTCATCATCAATCTCTTCGAGCGCATGGCCATCGAACGCTCCAAAGTCGATTTCCTGCAAATTATCATCATCATGCAGGGGTAGCATCACACCGGTTGCCGACGCAAATTTGTCGATGAAATACAGGGCTGTATCCTTTGCCCGGCCCAGCGGACTGGTGAGCACAAGCAACTGTTGCGACCGCGCCGTCTCAGCCAAACCATCGCGTCCCAGATAATCTTGCAGCTCCGCCAGGAGATTTACAGCCGTCTGCCGCGCCTGCTCCCGGCCCACCGCATTGAGCTGATTCTCCGGCCCATCCACCTGCCCATGCAAGACATGACGCAGATTGCCATCGGTCTGGCCATGCCGCACCACCAGCATCGGGAAGCGCAGCTCAACCGCAGCGCCACGTATGTGTAACTGTCCGGTTCCGGCATCAACCAGAATCTGGCCATCGAGTTCTGCCACCGGACGCAGGGTTAATGTCTCGCTCATTACCTCGGAACTATTCTCCAATCACTAATCACTAATCACCGCTTAATCCTCGCCGACCCACCCCTCATAAC
>CAZVSL010000405.1:4712-5940 GCA_964629935.1 uncultured Calditrichaceae bacterium
CATGCTGGTATCGCCGCGCGTACTTTGCAGCAGTGCGCCATGGGCCGCGCCCAGATTCACACTCTCCTGCGGCGACATGCCAGTGAGAAAGCCGTAAACCGTGCCGCTGCAAAATCCATCGCCGCCGCCAACACGATCTTCAATTTCCAGATTCTCATAACGGGTAGACTCGTAGAACTGGCCGTCATAATACAGAATGGCAGACCAATTGTTCAGCAGGCCGCTCACGACCTCCCGCAACGTCGTGCCCACCGCCTGAATGTTGGGATACGCCTTGACTACCTTGCTCACCATCTTCTTGTAGTTCTCAACCGGCAGTTCTTTGAAACTCTCGTCCGTGCCCTCCACCTCGAAGCCAAGCACCTTCTGAAAATCTTCCTCATTGCCGATGAGCACGTTGATGTACGGCACCAGCTCTCTGGTAACTGCGATAGCTTTTTCGCTCGACCACAACTTGCTGCGGAAATTGAGATCATAGCTCACAATCGTGCCGGCCTCATGCGCTGCCTGCATCGCCTCCTTCGCAACCTGCGCGCAGGAGTCGCTCAGAGCTGTGAAGATGCCGCCGAGATGAAACCAGCGTACTCCACGCTCCTTGAAGATGCGCTGCCAGTCCACCTCACCCGGCTTCATGTGTGACGTCGCAGAATGGCCGCGGTCATACATGGTCACGCTGGCACGCACACCAACACCCACCTCCGTGAAGTTCAGGCCGATGCGGTCCGCTTTGCCGACGCCGTCATAAGGCGCCCACACCACCTCGCTGATATCCATGCCGCTGGCGTTCGCGTGATTGCGGATAAACCAGCCCAGCGGGTTGTCTACGAGTCGCGCTGTCCATCCCGCACGCAGGCCGTAGCGGGACAGGGCGTATGCGACATTATATTCACCGCCGCCGGCATAAGCCTCGAAATAGGGCGCCAGCTCCGTGCGCTGGTGTCCCGGCGGACTCAAGCGAATCATACACTCGCCCAGAGAGAGCAGATCCAGCTCACAATCCGATTTATTTCTGATCTTAAGCGCCATGACTTCTCCTCGATAAAAAAGACTCTCTGATTTTATTCTGATATTTATTGGGAAAGCTAACTTGCGGTTTTCCCGCTGTTGATCCAAATTTCAAATCACAACCACCAAATTCCAACCTGAATCGAGCGATTCTCTTGTGCGGGGTGATTCGGTGTTCAAGCTTCAGCTTGCCGGGGCGACGGGAATTGCACGCTAAAGCGTG
>CAZVSL010000406.1:0-5916 GCA_964629935.1 uncultured Calditrichaceae bacterium
GGCATCTCCATCACCAAGGCCAAGGAGGTTCTGCAGCAGACAGACAAGATCATCAAACAATTCCCTGAGGTTCATCATGTGTTCGGCAAAGTCGGCCGAGCTGAAACAGCCACGGACCCGGCGCCGCTTTCCATGATCGAAACCACCATCATGCTCAAGCCCGAAAGCGAGTGGCGGCCGGGCATGACGCCGGAAAAGCTGGTGGACGAGCTCAATGCGGCCATCCAGTTTCCTGGCCTTACCAACGCCTGGACCATGCCAATCAAGACCCGTATTGACATGCTGTCGACCGGCATCAAGACGCCTGTGGGCATCAAACTGATGGGCGATGATCTCGGCGTCCTGTCTGACCTGGCACAAGAGGTCGCCACCGTGATTCAGGAGGTGCCCGGCACCCTGAGTGTCTTCCCCGAAAAAACGGTTGGCGGCAACTATATCGATTTCAAGATAGATCGTGATGAGGTCATGCGTTATGGCATGAACGTTGGCGATGTCCAGGATGTGATCAAGAGCGCCATCGGCGGCATGAATGTGACCCAGACCATCGAAGGCCTGGAGCGCTATCCTGTGAATGTGCGCTATAGTCGAGAGCTGCGTGACAATCCCCAGGCTATCAAACGAGTATTGATCTCAACACCAACCGGGGCTCAAATTCCCATCAGTCAGGTTGCAGACCTGAGTTTCAAGAAGGGTCCTCCGGCCATCAAGAGCGAGAATGCCAAACGCACAGCCTGGCTCTATGTGGACATCAAGGATGTCGATGTCGGCACGTACGTCGCCAACGCCCGGGAAATCGTCAATGAGAGTATCGAGATGCCAACCGGCTACAGCATGTTGTGGAGTGGCCAATATGAATACATGCAGCGGGCAAAAGAGAGAATGAAGCTGGTCATCCCTGTGACCCTGGTCATCATCCTTGTCTTGCTTTATATGAACTTTCGCAATATCGTGGAGAGCCTGATCGTTATGCTTTCCCTGCCATTTTCGCTGGTGGGGGGCATCTGGCTTATGTATCTGCTGGATTACCACTTCAGCGTGGCAGTGGCGGTCGGCTTTATTGCCCTTGCCGGTGTGGCGGCTGAGACTGGAGTGGTTATGCTCATCTATCTTGACCACGCTTACAAGAAGTGGCGGCAAGAGGGTAAAATGGTCACGATACGTCACCTCACCGGGGCGGTGATGGAAGGCGCAGTCGAACGTGTACGCCCCAAGATGATGACCGTGTCAGCAATCATGGCCGGCTTGATCCCGATCATGTGGGGACACGGCACCGGCTCTGACGTGATGAAGCGCATTGCCGCCCCTATGGTCGGCGGCATGGTTTCTTCGACGTTGCTGACTTTAATCGTGATTCCGGCGATTTACTTTCTGTATAAAAGGTGGGAGAATCGCAGTGATTGGGCTGAACAGGAGTGAAGAGACTTTTCAAGCAAATACCTGCAACGAAACATCACATGTCATTCTAGAAGAATCTTTTGTATTTGACAGCATATTGCCAACAATCAAAAAGATTCCTACAGAATGATAGGATATTATGTTGTCATTCACCGAAATCAGCTCGGGGCAGATACAGGAGCAGTCTTGTCAGCGAGGTAAACTGCTGTTTGCTAATAAGATTCCTCATGTGAATGAAAATTAATTATGTTCATGAATTGGTCAAGGTAAAAAACCCCCGGCCATCTTACATTTACCAAAAACAAGGAGATAAAACCATGAAAAACAAACCATCTATGCTTTTGCTGGCCCTGATCTTGTCCGCAAGCATATCGAGCAAAGCCTCGGGTCAGCATCACCACGGAGACGGCCATGAGCTCTGGCCGGACTCTCTGGCAACCATGACAGTCACCGGGACCGCTATCGTGGATTCGAGCTTCTTTCATCCTGTTTATTTTCTGGACCGGGATGGCGACAGCAGCGCCGACTATCGTCTTGCCTTTGGTCCCTGGTGGTATCAGCCGCAGAGTGGCGCAACTCGCCCGGTCGCCGGTGAGGAAGTGACGATAGAGGGTGCATTGGTTGAACACAACACCCTACCAAACCTCGTCGTTTTTGAAATCAACGGACTCGTCTGGCGCGAGGCTGTGCTCTATGGCATGCACGGCTGGAGCGGCGACCATTTCTGGGATCAGCAAGGAGACACCCTCACTGCCTCAGGCGTGGCTATGGTAGATACGTCCTACTTCTACGCGCATTATTTCCTGGACACGAATCAGGATTCTATTCCTGAATACAGGCTTGGCTTCGGCCCGCCCTGGTTTGAGCCGGAAAGCGGCGTTAGCCTGCCGGCTGACGGCGACGAGATCATTATCTTTGGTCGCCTCCACGAAATGGCCGGCATTGACGTGCTTTCTGTCCATGAAATCAACGGTCTGGAGTGGCGTGCTCTTGATGAGCCAGCGCCCTGGGCCGGCGGCTGGATGCACCGTGACCACGGTGATACCACTTTTGCCTATTGCGTTAACGACAGCAGCCACTGGATCGGCTTTGCACCCGGCCACATGGGCGGCGGCATGCATGGTATGTTTCCGGATTCATCCTTTGTGCAGTTCTGGCAGATCCATCCCGACAGTGTGCCAGGCAGCCATGCCGACAACCAGTTTATGGCTTTCTACCTGAACGTGCATGATCCTTTCGGAGACAGCATGATGGATGGCCGGTTTGGCGGGCGCCACGGCGGCATGCGATTTCAAAGAGAGCAAGCATTTCGCTTTCACTATTATGACGATGACCTGGAACGACTCAATCTCGACGAAACTAGCCTTTCCATGCAACACTGGGACGCCGAATCAAATCAGTGGCTGGCCGTTTCCGGCGTCGATGTTGATATGCAGACGAATACAGTGACTTTTGCAGGCGCCGATTTAAGCAATTATTACACCATGGCCGCCACGACGATCACCAGTGTCGATGGGCGTGAGAACGCCGTTGTTCCGTCTGCCTTTACGCTGCGGCCGAATTATCCAAATCCATTTAATCCTGAGACCACGATCGAGTTTGAATTGCCGGCGCAGGCTCATGTCAGGTTAACCGTGTATAACCTGCTCGGGCAAAGGATTGCATCCTTGCTGGATGAAACCAGGCCCGCAGGCATTCACAGCGTGCAATGGCGTGGCTCGGATGACACAGGCAGGCAAGTTGGCAGTGGCATTTACCTGGTAAGAATGGAGGCCGGGACACAGATTCAAACCCGACGCATGACTTTGCTTAAATAGTATGTGCCAGCTCTGCTGGGCCGTGTTAGATAGCAGTGCGGCAATGTAACACGCTATGGCGAGCTCAGAAATGAAAGGAAACTGAAAAAATGAACGCAATCGCCAGTGGACTCATCCTGTTCGGCTTTATCCTGGCCGGATACGCGGCCTGGGCCGCTTTCATGGGCGGCCGATGGCGGCAGGCCAAAATGGTGGCAAGCGCTGAGCGCGGCGCCATCGCTCTCTTTTGCATTACAACGTCTATCATTGCAACGCTGACCTACGCCTTTGTCACGCGCGATTTTTCACTCAAGTATGTGGCGGACTATTCCAGCAGCACGCTGCCCATGTTCTACACAGTCGCTGCTGTGTGGGCCGGACAATCCGGCTCACTTTTGCTTTGGACCTGGCTACTGACTCTGTTTGCAGCCATAGTTGTGTGGCAAAACCGCGGTAAGAACCGGGAGCTCATGCCTTACATCCTGGGCGTTATCATGTTTACCACGCTTTTCTTCTTCGGTTTGATGGTTTACGCCACCAGTCCGTTCGAACAAGTACTAAGGCCGGTTGCCGATGGCCATGGCCTGAATCCCATGCTGCAAAATGTCGGCATGGTGATGCATCCGCCGACGCTCTATCTCGGCTATGTTGGCTTTGTGGTACCGTTTGCATTTGCCATCGCCGCCCTGCTGACGGGCAAGCTCGATGCACAATGGATTCGCTCAACCCGACGCTGGACCCTGTTCTCCTGGCTTTTCCTGACGCTGGGAAATTTATTCGGCGCCAAGTGGGCTTATGTCGAGCTGGGCTGGGGTGGCTACTGGGCCTGGGATCCTGTAGAAAACGCTTCCTTCATGCCCTGGCTCACAGCAACAGCCTTCCTGCATTCTGTCATGATCCAGGAAAAGCGCGGTATGCTGAAAATCTGGAACCTGGTGCTCATCATCCTGACCTTTGCCCTTACCATCTTTGGGACCTTCATTACCCGCAGCGGCATCATCTCGTCCGTGCATTCGTTTGGACTGTCGAACATCGGGCCGGTGTTCATGATGTTTCTGGGCCTCATTCTGATTGTATCTTTTTGGCTCCTGTGGCTGCGTCGGCAAAAGTTGCAGAGCACCAACAAACTCGACGCCCTGCTCTCACGCGAGTCCAGCTTTCTATTCAACAATCTGTTCCTGGTTGGGATGACTTTTGCGGTATTCTGGGGCACGATCTTCCCAATCGTATCCGAGGCGGTGCGCGGTGTAAAAATCACGGTCGGTCCACCTTTCTTCAACCAGGTCAACGTGCCGATTGGCCTGGCATTGCTGGCGCTGACTGGAATTTGTCCGCTCATCGCCTGGCGCAAAGCCTCTCAGCGTAATTTGAGACGCAGCTTTACCGTGCCATTATCCATGACCTTAGTTGCAGGGCTTGCGCTTTACATCATGGGGATAGATTCGCTCTATCCGTTGATGTCTTTCTCTTTGTCCGTTTTTGTCATGGCTACGATCTTTCTGGAATTCTTTAGAGGCTCCGTGGCCCGCGCCAGTATTTCAGGCCGGAATCTGCTGGCTGCATGCTGGGACCTGGTCATGCGTAGTAAACGGCGCTATGGCGGCTACATAGTGCACATCGGAGTGGTCATGATCTTTGTCGGCATCACAGGCTCGAGTGCATTTCAGAAGGAAGCGGCAGCTAATCTTTCTCCCGGTGAAACTCTGGATCTGGCAGATTACAAATTGCATTATCGCGGTCTGCAAGACCGTTCGACAGGCCACGCACAGGTAGTTGCGGCCAGCATTGAAGTAACAAAGAATGACAACGTCGTGACCACACTCTACCCCGAACGCCAGAAACACCGCAACCATGACGTGGTCAGCGAAGTGGCGATTCGGCAAACGCCGAAAGAAGACCTTTATCTCATTCTGGTTGGGTTCGACGCCAATCAGCGGGCGCAAATAAAAGCCCTGGTCATACCGCTGGTTTCGTGGATCTGGATAGGCGGCATCGTGATGATCATCGGCACACTTATCGCCATGGGTCCGGATCGATTGAAGCAAAAGAGCCTGCAGCTCGATGCTATGAAGCCTGCACGCAACACAAAGGAGGTGGCGTATGCGACTTAGTCATCTGCTGTATGGCATTCTGCTAATGTTATCCACTATCGCGACCATGCCCGCTGCAACGCAGAAGGTCGTACTTGGAGATATCAAGAAGAGTCTCGTCTGTCTGTGCGACTGTAGTATGACAGTAGAGGCATGCCAGGGCTCCATGGCTTGCACCTCCGCTGATAATCTGACCATGGAGGCGCAGCAATACGTCGAGCAAGGCATGAACAAAGAAGCCATATTGGCAGCCTTTATTAGCAAATATGGCGAATACATCCTGGCGGCGCCAACCAAACATGGCTTCAATTTGACGGCCTGGGTTCTGCCGTTCGCCTTGATTATTCTCGCAGGGCTTGTCATTGTTGGCGTCTTGCGATACTGGGTTCGGGGTGCAAAGCTCCAGACTGGCGGGACGCATCCGGATTCAACTACGGAATCGATACGAACCTCACGCCACGAGCAAGAGCTCGATCAGGCATTAAAATATCTTGATTGACGAAAGGAGAACAGTATGCACGAGACAATATTGATGACGGTCATGCTCGGCACGGCCGCTTTCATAGCGCAGCCGTTCTGGCGCCGGCGGGCGGCCAGCTCGGCCAACGGCAACCGGCAGCTTCTCAGCGAATTGC
>CAZVSL010000407.1:0-5900 GCA_964629935.1 uncultured Calditrichaceae bacterium
ACCCGTTGGCTGGTGCCTAATCCGGCGCCGTCGTTCATGAATGCAGCGGCTGCAACGGTTCCGTCAGTTTCTACCAGCGTAACGTTATCATCACCGAGCCGAATCTTATTGCTTGCATCCACGATGGCATTGGCCCCGATTGCCGTGGCGTTATTCAGATCGCCCTGGCTCACGAACGCCTGCCAGCCGATAGCCGTGTTATTAGACCCGCTGACGTTGTCGCGCAACGCTCTACCTCCGACAGCGGTATTGAAGGAACCGGAGACGTTACCGGAAAGCGCAAATGCCCCCAGGCCGGTATTGTTGTCGCCGGTGGTGTTGTCGGCGAGCACACCGGCTCCGAGCGCGCTGTTCTGAATCCCGGAGGTGTTGCTGGAAAGCGCATTGGCGCCGACGCCCGTGTTTCGGCCGAAGCCCGTGGTGGAGAGGTTGCCGGCATTCTCTCCGGCAAAAAAGTTTTCGTCGCCAAAAGTATGGAGCAACGGGCTCGTACCTGCCATGATCATGCCGGTCGTATCACTTCCGCTGACTCCGGTTTGCGGCAGACGAAAATTGCCGGTGATTTCAAGCTGCTCCGCAGGCGTGTCGGTGCCGATGCCAAAATAGCCGTCGTCGGTGAGTACCCAGGTATTGAGGTCATTGAGCGCACCGGTGAAGGCTTTTAATCCAAAAGTATTGCCGTAAAATAGAGAGGCTTGTTCCGTATTGCCCTGCCGGAAGGAGATGATCTTGTTGGCGCCCGAACCGCGGAGAGACAAAACCGGAAAATCATCTTCGATGATGATATCCCCGCCGTTGACATGAAGAGGTGCTCCCGGAGTATCCACGCCGATGCCGACATTGCCGTTGTTGTAGAAGATATTATCATTCGAGGTTTGCCACGGACTGGAAGGCAGGCCGGTCAGCCCGGAGCCATCGCCCGCAAACGAGGTCGCCGTAACGGTACCATCCACGTCTAACTTGCTGGCAGGAGTGTTCGTACCGATACCCACGTTGCCATCGCTATCGACCATGAGGGCATTGCGGGGGTCACCGTCGGGCGCATCGAGGGAATTGCCGTCGGCGACAGCGGCCAAAATAAAACCACCGTCCGGCCCGCCCTCGGCATCCAGGATTAGGCTCGAGGCAAACTTCAGAGTGGCGCTGTCTGTCAGCACCGGGAAAAATGAATTGATGGGACCGATTCTGAGACCGCGCAAAACCTGTCCGTCAGCGATTTTGTCTGCTGTGATAAGGCTGTCAGCCAGCATCCCGGTTGCAACACCTTTCTCGGCTATTGCCAACTCTACATCACCGGATTCGCCACCGCCGCTGAGCCCTGAGCCTGCGTTCACGGCGGTAATATCACCGTTTGCGCTGCCATTTACTTGTGCTGAAATTACCAGCGAGGTGTCATCGCCTGTAATTGTGACATTGTCGCCAGCGAGCAATCGCACGTGGTCTTTGAGGGAATTGATAGAGCGCACGAGCTGACCATCAGCTATCTTCTCGCCTGTGACCGAGCTGTCCGCCACAGAACGCGCCGACAGACTGTAGGGTGAGGCCGTTAGCTCGATACGCGGCTGCAGCTCGTCGTCTGAGTCGACCTGGATGCCGAGCCAGTAGGTCTTATCAAAAGGCAAATTGAGTGGCGTAACGCTACCGAGAATGACGTTGAATATGCCGTTGACCACGGCCACGGAATGTGTCTCCGTCCATAGCGCCGTGCCGCCGGAAGCAGCGTCGTGCAGGGTAAAGGTCAAGTTGTAGTTTCCATCCGTCACAGTGTTGCCATCGTTGTCGGTGAGCACGCCCTGGTAGCTGATGGTATGAGGAATCTCGCTGTAGGCGCCTTGAAAGCTAAAAAACGTGAATAATGCAAATAAGACGATTGCTGAATGACCATACATGATTTCTGCTCCCTGAGTTTTGTGTTTGCAAAAAGAAGAGGATGTTAGCCGGTGCGCCTACTGGCTCTCAACAAACTCTGATCCATTCGTTCTTTCCAGCCTTTCAACTTTGGCCGACAGCTCTTTCACAGCCTCGATCAAAACCGCCACCAGGCGAGCATAGTCGACCGACTGGGCGTCCACACCGTTTTCCTCGTACGCCACCACTTCCGGCACTACCTCGCCAACTTCTTCAGCGATCAGACCAATGTCGGGTTTACGGTTTTTTTTCCATTCATAGCTTACGCCACGCAGCCGCTGAATTTTGTCAAGCGCGCCTTCGATCCTCTGAATGTTGGTTTTCCAACGGCGGGAGCTATAGGTGGTCCAGGCATCAGCGATGGGGTCGGTGGCGGAGCCCTTCACCACAGTAAGTATGTTCGATGGATCATCGGCGCCGATGCCGACATTGCCGCCTGCCTGTCGGATATGGAAGAAAGTATTATTTTTGCCATCGGTGATTGAAAACCCTGACGGATTGGTAGCCGTGAGATGCACACTGCCCGCGCCCCCACGGGTTAGAACCAGATGATCGTTAAGACTATTAGAGACGATTTCCAGACGGGCTGCGGGGCTATTCGTACCAATACCCACCTCACCAGTGAAGTCAGCGTCTCCGTTCACACTGAGGAGATTCGTAGGTGTGGTGGTTCCGATACCAACGCCGCCGGCGGCCTGGATCAGAAACTGATTTTCACCTGTGCTTACGGTAGAGTCTGAAGTAGATACGCGGTCACTCCAAACAAAAGAGCCTTCATGTACAGCACGGGCGAGATAGCCAGCCGCCAGGCTATAGTCGCCACGCGCCTGGTTCAATTGGCCTCCGGGAATCGTGGCAAAGGCGCCTCGCGCTCTATTACTACTTCCACCGCTGACAGTAGCTTTTTCGGCGCTGGCGACGTTACGCACGCCGCCGCCGACCGTTGTGTGCGCAGCGCTCGCTGTGTTTCTAAAGCCGCCGCCAACAAATGAAACGCCGCCACTGGCAATATTTTGGGTTCCACCGCTCACAGTTGAAGTAGTCGCGCCGCTGGCCTCATTCTCGCGCCCACCGCTCACCGTGCATCCAGTGCAACTGGCCGCGTTGCTGTCGCCGCCGCCGACCGTGGCATGGTGATCGCTGGCCGTGTTGTTACTCCCACCGCCAACCGTGCCATTGAACCTGCTCACAGTGTTGCCAAAGCCGCCGCCGATGGCGCCGTAACTCGCGGTTATCCGATTTGGCCTCGGCTCAGAGTTAGAGAGCGGACCGCCGCCGCCGCTGATGGTGGCGCCGACCACGCCCTCGAGCAGACTGTTGCCGCTCCAGCCCCCGATCACGTTCGGGCCGCCTGTTTCGGTCCCGGGTTCGTAACGCATGACCCGCTCATCATTGACCTTGATCTCCAGCGGCGCCAAATCGGTCGTGCCGAGGAAATTGGTGCTATCGAGTCCGGCATTGCCGGTGAGGCTCCAGCCATCAGTCGGGCCACCGCTTGCTTGCGCGGATATCACGAGCGTGGTATCATTTTCCGTGATGTTTACATTGTCGCCGGCGACCAGGCGTACGTGATCAGACAAAGAGTTAAGACTTCGTACGGCTGCACCAGCGGCAATTTTTCTACCTGTTACTGAACTGTCGGAGACCGCACGCGCGTTCAGACTGTAAGCAGACGAGGTCAGCTCCATGCGCGGCGTCAGCAGGATGCCGTCTTCACTGAGCTCGATGCTGAGCCAGTAGGTTCGGTCAAATGGTAACTCCAGGGGAACGACTTTGCCGAGGATAACATTGAACACGCCATTGACCACAGTAACTGTTTGCTTTTCCTCCCAGAGTTGGGCGCCGCCTGCGCTGGCGTCATGAAGCCTGAATACAATCAAATAGTCGCCATCTGTGACAGGATTGCCATCTGCGTCGGACAGCACGCCCTGGTAGCTGATGGTAGTGGGCACCTGGCCGAAACCGAACTGCACCATCAGCAACGAGAACAGAATGCCGACAGAAAGCTTCAATTTCATTGTTCAACCTCCTCCTTCGATTGGGAATGGAGCGCTGTTAACTTTTTTACCGAATCCTGCAACTGATCGATCTGCTTTTGCTGGATTGCGATCCTGCGTTTTTGCTCGGAAACGAGGTCAAGTAGTTTGGTGATCGACAGGTCATCTTCGGCCCGGGGCGGGCGCTGTATTGACTCCTGCGTCGAAGCGAAGTGAAAACCAGCCGCTTGGTTTTCCCCTTCCTGACCGTTTCCCAATTGTGTTTCCGGAAAACAACCTTTGTGCCGGATTCGCGCCAGAGCCTCATACGCCGGCAATCCCACCAGTGCGTTCACCAGCTTGACACCGTGGTCGTCAGAACTCTCCCACGCCCGGGCCACAATGTGCGGCAAATGTTCTGGTGTTAGGGCCGTGGACGATATCGCAACGCCAACGCCGTCATTATCTCCGGTTGCCACAATGACGTCACCCGACCGGACCGGGCCCCGCACTTTGACATTCACCTGTCCTAAAAAAGCCACCTTCTCGAATTGCGATGCCATATTTTCCGGGGGCATGTTGCCGAGCACCGCAGGACGACTCGAGACCACCATCAGATGCTCCGCGGTGGCGGTTCGGCGGGTGATTTTTCCGCTAAAGACGCCCACGACATCCCCTTTTTCGATCCGTTCCTCCGGGTGCAGTCGCGGCAGCGCTTCGGCGTAATCCGCGCCTGTGGTCAGGTATTGCACGCCGCCGGCGCCGTTGCCTTCGATACGACCGACGCCCTGATCGTTGCCATCAAAAAAAGTGATGAAATTGGTGTTGCCTCCAGGCGTTGTCGCCGAGGTCTTGAGAGCCAGCACATCCGGACCGTTACTGGTGCTGCCTGCGTTGTTTTCGATGATCGCTACGTGGCCGGTTGGCGTAGCGCTGCCATCGATGGCTTCGGTGACGTGCAATTGCGCCTGGGGCGTGTTGGTTCCGATGCCCACACCACCCGTCGCCCTGATGAGAAACTGATTCGGGGCGGTGGAAGAAAGCGAGTCATTAAAGGTTGTCGTGGCGTCGCCGAAAAGGAACGTGCCCTCGTGATTCGCCCGTGTAAATTGTCCCAAACCGAAACTCAATTCGGCGCGCGCAACATTGCGGTGCCCACCGAGAATGGCCGAGTATCGCCCGAGCGCATCATTCACAGTGCCACCGGCGACACTTGAATAGGCGCCGCCGGCTTCGTTGCCTGAACCGCCGGAGATCGTGCCGTATTCTTCGTTGACCTTATTGCCGCCACCGCCGCCTATCGTGCCGTATCTCGCGTTGACATCGTTGGTAAATCCGCGCGAGCCGCCGCCGGAGATCGTCGCCCCTGCCACGCCATCGGCAACGACGTTATGATCCGATCCCCCGATGATGGATGGGCTGTCTGGTTCGCCGATGGAATTTTCTTCCGGTTCGATGCGAAATGCACGGAGGTTATTCACACGAAAGACAAGTGCTTGTTCGTCTCGTGTCCCCAGAAATTGATTGTTCGTGATTCCGGAATTGCCATCTAATAGCCAACTGCTTCCTGTGCCCGCCGCAGTGGTTTGAATGGTGCCGTCCGGGAATTTGAATCCCCCTTCTATCGACTCGATAACCCCCGCCACTGTAAGAGGCGACGACGGTGCGTTCGTGCCGATACCGACCCCACCCGCAGCGCGGATGAGAAACTGGTTCTCGGCTGTGGACACCAGCGAGTCATTTATCACGGAGGCGTCATTCCATACAAAGCTGCCCTGGTGAATGGCGCGGGCGCCGACTCCGGCAGCAAAACTGAAACTGGCGCGAGCGTGGTTACTGCGACCTCCGGGTACCGTGGCCCAACTGCCTTCGGCCTGATTCAACTCACCGCCGGCGACCGTGGCCGTGGCGCGGCTGGCGATGTTATCCAGCCCTCCACCGATTGCGGCATGGGAGCCGCTGGCCGTGTTGGATTGGCCGCCGCTAATCACAGCGGCGATGCCGCTGGCAGTGTTG
>CAZVSL010000408.1:0-5899 GCA_964629935.1 uncultured Calditrichaceae bacterium
AGACCGGCTTTCAGTCCTGGGGGAACTGGCAGCCAGCCTGGCGCATGAGGTTCGCAATCCGCTGGGTTCCATTAAAGGTGCGGTTGAGATCCTGCAGGATGATTACGAAGAAGCCCATCCCAACTACAAATTTTTGCAGATTCTGATCAAAGAAGTCGATCGCCTAAATCAGGTTATCGAAGATTTTCTAAGTTTGGCGCGCTTACGACCGTCCTGGGTTGAGGTCATACATCTCAAAGAGGCCGTGAATTCCGTGGTGAATGTTGTGGCGGCCAAAGCCCGCAAAGAGAAGATCGCCCTCTATTGCCATTTTCCTGACGAAGTCGTACACATTCAGGCTGATGAAACCAGATTTCGGCAGATGCTGCTAAATCTCGTGTTGAACAGCATGGCAGCTATGCATGGCGGTGGTCGAATCACCATAGATTCAAGGCTTATCAACCAACAGAAGGAAAATAAGACGCTGGAGTTGAGCATCACGGACACGGGCATTGGTATTCCCGAAAACGAAATAGAAAAAATCTTCAAGCCCTTTTATACCACTAAAGAACACGGTACGGGATTGGGTTTGCCCATAACCAGACGCATCATTGAGGAATATAATTGGAATCTACGGGTGCACAGCGAAGTCGGGAAAGGTACGCGCATTACAGTTTCTATTGCGCTGCCTAATGGTCAGCACAAGGAAGCGGGTTAACGCCGGATTACAAAGCGGCACAAAGAAACATCAAGAGAAGAAACTACCAAGTAAGGAGAGGACTGCACTGTGGCGACAACACATCCTTATGTGGTCCTGGATTTGCTGAGTGTCTTCATGGTTGAAATTCATGAAAAATGTAGGTGAAAGTACAAAGTACCATGAAAAAGAATCGAATCTTACTGATCGATGACGATGAAAGCTTGCTGCAGGTAACAGCCCACCAGCTCAGGCAGGGTGGTTATGAAACCACCACTGCCCTTACGGGCGAGGAAGGTTTGGCGAATTTCAGGGAGGGGACATTCGAGGCGGTCATCACGGATTTGGCCTTGCCGAAAATAAACGGCATCGAGGTATTGTACGAAGTGCGACACTTAAACAAGGATGCCGTGGTCATTATCATCACCGCATTTGGCACTATCGAAAATGCCATCGAAGCCTGCACGCTTGGCGCCGACGACTACGTCACCAAACCATTCAGCCGGGAGCAGCTCCGCTTCGTGCTGGAAAAAGCCTTGCGGCTGCGTAACCTGAAGGAAGAAAATCTGCAGCTCAAAAGCGAACTGCTGGAGAAATATGACTTTGAAAATATTGTGGCCAGGAGCGGCAAAATGCAGGACGTACTGAAGATGGTCGGCAGGGTTTCCGAAAGCGACGCCACAGTGCTCATCCTCGGCGAAAGCGGCACCGGCAAAGAGCTCGTAGCCCGGGCAATCCATTACAACAGCCCGCGTAAGGACAAACCGTTAATCACCGTCAATTGTCCATCTATTCCCGATAATTTGCTGGAGAGTGAGCTTTTCGGTCACGTCAAAGGCGCCTATACAGGCGCGACCAAAGATCGGCGAGGTAAGTTCGAACAGGCAGACGGTGGCACCATTTTTTTGGATGAAATCGGCGACCTCAAGCCTGAACTGCAAGCCAAACTGCTGCGTGTGCTGCAGGAGAAAGAAATTGAGCGGGTCGGCGGTGAACGACCTCTTAAGGTGGACGTTCGGATTCTGGCCGCAACGAATCAAGATCTGGAAAAACGGTTAGAGGCCGGCACTTTTCGCGAAGACCTCTACTACCGTCTCACGGTCGTCCCCATTAAAGTACCTCCGCTGCGAGAAAGGAAGGAAGAAATACCTTACATGGTTGACCATTTTCTACATAAGTATGCAAAGGGCCGGCGTTTACAGATCAGCGACAGCGCCATGAACATGCTCATGGCTTATGACTGGCCTGGCAACGTACGGGAACTGGAGAATGTTATCGAACGTTCGGCCATTCTGACCACCGATGACAACATCACTCAGGATGTCCTGCCGTCACAGGTCCGACCTGCTGAAGGGGATTTCGCTGGCGGCAACGTCATTCACATTCCTGATGAGGGCTTAGCATTGAATGAAATCGAACGGCGCAGCATTCAAATTGCACTGGAGAAAACCGACGGTAACCAAACCCGGGCAGCTAAGTTCCTGAAAATTCCACGTCACATCCTGTTGTATCGGATGCGGAAGTTAGGGGTAGAGTGATATTGACCAAATAAATCCAAAAGTTCTGAACCCTCGGCAGGCATCCTTCGTTTTATTGTAGACTATTCCACACCCAACTGTTAACTATTCTCCAAAAGTCCATCACGCCGATTATTTCTATCGACAAATATGGAGGCTCATAACCTGTTGAAATTATATGGCTTAATTTACATTTTTGTTCATATTTCTATTTCGGCACGCCTCTTGCAAATTAAAAACGCCGAGTTTGAATTTACAGGAAGTTTACTCTGTGAGTAATCGAATGAAACCAAAAGGAGGCTTGAAATGAAACAACTAACCTTATTTCTGGGCGCCATGCTTGCATTGGCATTGGTCAATCCTGTCTGGGCGCAACACATGAATCCACAAAAAATGGACATGCATGGCGGAATGATGATGGGATCAGGTATGCATCAGATGATGGGCCAAATGCATGATGGCGGCTGCGCCATGATGGGCGCAGGACACATGCAAGGATTCTTTCTGAATCAGGCCGAGGAGCTTGGGCTGGATGCCCCCCAGGTTGCGCGGCTTGACAAGCTAAAAACCGAGAGTCAAAAAGCGGTGATCCGAAAACAAGCCGACTTGAGAGTCGCCCAGCTTGAGTTGAATGAGCTGTTGCAAGATGCAAACGCGAAGCGTTCCAACCTTGAAGCAAAGGCTAAAAAGGTAGAAGAGCTGCGGTCAGGCATTCGGCTGACGGAGTTCAACGCCCGGCTCGAAGCCCGTGCTGTACTCACCCCGGAGCAGTTGCAGAAGGCCAAATTTGTACAATGCAATGGCATGCAGAACGGCATGATGCAGATGGGCTCAGATGAGAAAGCAAATTGTCCTATGATGGGAAATCAGTCAAAAGACTCCAATAGCATGAGCCAGCATGACATGCACCACCCCAAGAGCGAATAACCTGTGGTGCGACCTTTAAGGGCTGCGAGGCTATTTCAAATTTGATGGAGGTGAAGTAGTTATGATGTTTGGCATCTGGATTCTGTGGATAGTTCTGATCGTGCTCATCGTGTGGGGCGTGAGAGTTTTCACGAACAACACAGCGCATATTAGCGAGAGCCACAGAAACGGTAAATCGGCTGCAGACATTCTACGTGAACGGTACGCCAGAGGCGAAATCGATAAACGGGATTTCGACGACCGTATGCAGACCCTTTCACATTAGCCTCGCAGGTCACCCCCTCGAAAGGCAAGTTCCTTTGTGAACCTGCCTCTTCCTTTGGGAAAAACAATGGAAACAGGAACAATACATTGGATGAAACCGGACTTCGAGAAAAGATGAAAGATATGTATTGACTTTCTTGTCGGACATACCTAAAGATCAAAAGTCACAGTTTATGAGTATTGTCAGGCCAGGTAGGTGGCCCACTTTGCCTCAGCCTTGGCCAATAACGATATCCTGAAATTACTGAACGCATCTGATTGTCCCTCAAAGTGAACCCTATTCACAAACTTTTCAGAAGGAGGATGAAAATGAGATACGCACACATCTTAACCTTTGGCGTAAGTCTGATTCTGTTCTGTTCAACAGCGGTGATGTCCCAAGAGAAGAAGATGGATGACGCCCAACAGCAGCATATGATGCAGATGATGCAGGATTCCACCATGATGAACATGATGATGCAACACATCGCGAAAGATGACCAACTACGTAGACAAATGATGCAAGAGATGATCGCGGTTTGTGCGGCAGATTCGAGCAAGATGCGTGGTATGATCGGGATGATGATGGATAACCAGGCTATGCATGGGATGATGCAGCATATGATGCGCGGCGGAATGAAGCATGGCATGATGGAAGGCCAGATGAAGCATGATATGATGCACGAAAAATCAAAAGAATCCGGGCACCATTCAAAGAAGAATTGAGACTTGTGCCGTCTGCGAATCTCCCACCAGGGCCTGCCTGATGGGAGGTCCTAAAAATGACAACCAAAATCGAGTATGATAGTGGCAAGCCAATGAACGTGAATAAAGCTTTAGAGGGAGAGGACCCCTTATGCTTGCGTTTACCATGACTGAAGTGAAAGAACTGTACCAAAAGCGCGCCAGGCGCTATGATCTGACTGCCAATTTGTACTATTTGATCGGCGTGCGTGAATGGGCATATCGCAAGAAGGCCGTGGAAGCTCTTGCGCTGAAGCCAGGCATGACGGTCGTCGAAATAGGCTGTGGCACGGGCCTGAACTTTCCGCTCGTGCAAGAGAAGATAGGCCCGAAAGGAAAACTCATCGGAGTCGATCTGACAGATGCGATGCTCGCGCAAGCTCAGAAACGCGTAGAGAGGCATGGCTGGTCAAACGTTGAGTTGGTACAAAGTGATGCTGCCTTATATGAATTCCCGCCGGACATTGACGGCATCTATTCAACCTTTGCCCTGACGCTCGTGAAAGAATTTGACCAGGTAATCAAGAGAGGAGCTACTGCCCTGAATGTTGGAGGTCGCTGGGTGGTGGCAGACTTTAAGATGCCATCAAACTGGCTGGCAAAGCTTGCGCCGCTATTCGTTCTTCTCACACGCCCGTTTGGCGTGACCATGGACCTGGCGGAACGACATCCCTGGGAGTCTCTGGAAGAACATTTGCAAAATCTTTCGATGCAGGAGCTCTATGGCGGGATGGTATACGTGGCCCGGGGCGAGAAGAAGTGAAATAGACAAGTATTTAGAGTAGCGATTTTGTCAATCTAGCGTCTAAGTAAGGAGGGAAACTTGAACGAAGCCACATTCTGGCAGCAATACGGCGAAGCAGCCAAGACGGCTTTGGGCTTCTTCTGGAAAGCGGGCTGGGCCTTCGTTCTGGGTTATGCGGTCAGCGGCATGATTCAGGCGTTTGTACCGAAGGCGAGATTAACCCAGTACATGGGAGAACCCGATGCGAAGAGCGTCTTGTTGGCAACGATTTTTGGCTCCGCTTCCTCATCTTGTTCTTTCGCCGCTTTGGCGGCGGCTCGTTCGCTGGTACTCAAAGGCGCGCATTTCGTCGCTGCCGTGGCGTTTATGTTCGCCTCTACCAACCTGGTCATCGAGCTCGGCATTCTGATCTTGATATTCCTGGGTTGGCAGTTCCTGGCTGCAGAAATCGTCGGCGGGCTTCTGTTGATTTTCATCAGCAGTGTTCTGATCCCCGCACAACCTCAAATTCCGTTTTCCGGTTTTCAATTTGATAGGAGGGATTTTACATGACCGAGAATAGTCATGAGCACGGAGATCGTGACAAGCAACATGGTGAAAATCATAGTGGAGACCATCATGACCACCATGCCCACATGGTAGCAGATTTCCGCAAGCGTTTCTGGATCTCACTAATACTCACCGCGCCGATTCTGCTGCTTTCTCCCATGATCCAGAGTTTTTTGGGTCTGGCTGAAATCCTGCGCTTTCCCGGCGACTTGTATGTCAATTTTCTGTTTTCCACGGCTGTCTTCTTTTACGGCGGCTGGCCGTTTCTCACGGGGTTATTTAGCGAGCTGCGCCAGAAAAGTCCCGGAATGATGACCCTGATCGCGCTGGCCATAGCGGTAGCCTACTTCTACAGCAGCGCCGTCGTGTTTGGGGTTGCCGGTAAGATCTTTTTCTGGGAGCTGGCCACGCTGATCGACATCATGCTTCTGGGGCACTGGATCGAAATGAAATCGGTCATGGGCGCGTCGCGGGCGCTGCAGGAGCTGGCCAAACTGA
>CAZVSL010000409.1:0-5896 GCA_964629935.1 uncultured Calditrichaceae bacterium
ATAAGCAGCGCGGGCGCTGGCGATCAGAGTTTTGGTGGGGATACACCCGGTATTGACGCAGGTGCCGTGAAACAGCTTGCGTTCGATGACTGCCACCTGCATCCCTTCTTTGGCGAGACGCGCCGCCAACGACGGCCCGGCCTGCCCCGTGCCGATGATGATCGCGTCATAATTGCGTTTCATCTTTTTTCTCCGGGTTCATTAAAGTAGGCCACAACAATTTGCGAAATGCGGTTATTCCAACACACCATAAAAAGAAATCCAACAAATCAAAGCAATTTATTCAAATAGAAATGGGACGCAGATTGTGCAGATAAACGACTGGCAAACTTGCTAGCGGCAACTTTGCACAAAATTTTGAAAAACAACTGAAAGGTGGATATTTCTTTTTGATTCTTTCTGTTTGCGGTGTTAATTCCGTGCTTTATACGGAGTTTGGCCGGGTTAAGGTTAATGAGGTCTGACTTGACGCCAGTACGGTCACGCCATCTATTCGTCAAGCTTCAGAGAGTTTTTTTTCCGTTCATAATGAGCTGCCGCCTTCATCCTGTTGCCACAGAGTTGCATGCTGCACCACCGGCGTCTTTGGTTTTTGCTGGTGTCGTAATAAAAAAGCACACATTTTGGATTCTCGCATTTCTTAATGAGAGAAAGACTCGCCTGACTCAAGAGCCTGGCAGCCGACTGTGCGATTGGCACAAGCAAATGAATCGGCTTGTCGAACAAGTGACAAGATTTCAACTTCACGTTACCCTCTTTGTAGTCCAGATACGAATATTCGTTCCTGTGACGCAGCACGCGATTGATTTCTTCAATTGCTCTAGCCTCAAATGACTTACCTGCCACCAATCCTTCCATTATTTCTCTGAGAACTTCGCGAAATTTGCGAGCTTTCTTTAAGGCGGATGCCCCGACAGATGTACCGTGCCATTTGCTGATCATGTTGATTTTGTCAGCAGCAGAAATCGTGTCAGTCTGATATAACCAGTCTGCCAAATCATCGAAGTCGGCAAGCCGATCGACAAGCTGCTGCTTCTGTACCAACTGCGTATTGATGAAATCCAAACAAAGGTTATTGGCAAGGAAATAGAATTTGGGTTCCTGCATTGAAATATCGCATTTTTATGAGAATACAACTAAAGCTAATAATCTTAATATGTTTTCAACGTTCGAACTATAAAAAAGTTCTAACCATTGAAAATTTTTTTAAAAGTTAGGAACAAATATAATGGGACTTCCGTTCTAACTGTTCAAACGTATTTTTGCAGGTTAACATTAAAGGGAGATTTTATGAAAACAGCTATTGTCATTCTTTCAGATCCAAATTCGGGTTCCGAGGAATCCCTTGGACGCGTGTTTAATGCCCTGGCCGCGGCATATGATTTTAAAAACGCCGGTGAGGAAGTCTCTATCCTTTTCCAGGGCGCAGGCGCGAGATGGCCTGAAGAGCTTCAAAAAGAAGACCATCCCGTTCATGGATTGTTCGAAGCTGTGCAAGACAAAATCCAGGGCGTCTCTTGTGGGTGCGCAGATGTTTTCGGCGCCAATCCCTCAGGATTTGACTTACTCACTGACAACAAGGTGCCTGGCACCAGTGGTCTGCCAAGTTTGCACAGCCTTCAGAAACAAGGACATCACGTACTGGTGTTCTAAAGCTTTAGCAAAAGCCGTCTGCAGAAAGCAGACGGCTTTTAATATTAAAGGAATTACATCGTTAAGGAGAAATAGAATGACGCGATCACCTTTTCACAAGGGGGAGTTGCTCGTGCAAAGGAAGGCCAACGAAGACGACATCGCTGTGCGCACCGGCGTTGTCATAAAGGACGTTATACCTGTTGGAGCTCTAAAATTTATCGACAAGCAGCCTATGGTCATTGTAAGCAGTCGGGATAATGAGAGAAATATTTGGACATCTGTTCTTGTGGGCAAACCCGGCTTTGTAACCGCTATAAACGAAAGAAATATCAACGTCCATTTGCCTTCAATGGTCAGTAGTAAATCAGACCCTTTTTGGAACAACATCGAGACCGAGCGCGGTATCGGGTTGCTTTTTATCGAACTGGCGACCAGAAGAAGGTTGAGAGTAAATGGCACTGTTTCCATAGACAAAGGGAATCTTCTCGTTTCGGTGGAGCAGGCGTATCCGAACTGCCCAAAATACATTCAACGCCGGGAAATAGAAATCACATCATCGAACTCCGCAGTCAAACATTCAAGGAAAAGAGGCTCTTACCTGACAACTAATTTGAAAGAATGGGTTAAGAATTCTGACACATTTTTTGTCGGCAGCTCCGATGGCAAAAAGAACATAGATGCTTCTCATCGAGGAGGAAATCCCGGTTTTATCCAAATATTGGATGACTTCACTCTTAAAATACCCGATTATTCCGGGAACAGCATGTTTAATACCTTGGGGAATTTCGAGATAAACCCGAAAGCTGGCCTGCTGTTTGTGGATTTTGAAAACGGTGGGACTTTACAGCTCACGGGGGAGGCCAAAATCATTTGGGATGAAACAAATGCCGAAAAAGTGACCGGCGGCACAAAACGTTTCTGGGAATTCACTGTCGCTGAATGGATTCAAACAGATTCACTCCAAGGTGTCTCATGGAAATTGGTCGATTATTCACCCTTTAATCCGGAGTAAGTAAGTCTGATGAGTACGAAGAACCATGAGTATTTTATGCGTCAGTGCGTGGAATTAGCCAAAGAAGCGTTGGCGAATGGCAATCCGCCTGTGGGAGCTATTATTGTCAAAGATGAAGAGATCGTTGGGCAGGGTATCGAGGCAGGTAAATCTAAAGGTGATATTACTTTTCATGCCGAAATTGAGGCAGTGCGTCATGCCGTCAAGAAATTAAATCGTAAGGATTTATCGGATTGTTCGCTCTACACGACTCACGAGCCTTGCATCATGTGCTCTTATGTCATTCGACATCATGCTGTAAAGGAGGTCGTAATCGGCAGCACAGTTAAGGCAATTGGAGGCCTGACTTCAATTTATCCGATTCTTATCGCAAAGGATATCGAGATTTGGTCTGCACCACCTCTTATTGTTGAGAATGTTTGTAATCAAGAATGTAAAGCACTTACTCAGCAATACGGAGGCGGAAGAGATTGCCGCCGAGACGTTCGCGCGGGCTCTCACCGGGAACGCACCACTGGTGTCGGCAACGGTCAAAGGCTATCTGCTCACCATCGCGCGGAATCTGCATCCCGAGTCGTTGCGGCGTCGCAAGCGGCTCGTGGAACTGTCGCCGGAGCTTCCGGATTCGCGCCCGCAATTGGAGCATGTCGTCAGCCAGAAGTCGCAGCGATACGTAAGTGCCGCGGATATGCTGCATGAACTTCGTGCTTACTCCGGCAAGCGGGCAAGCTCTTTCAACCTTGAGCACTCTTGGCGGCGACCTTGGTTTTTCATCTCGGCAGTCCTGCTTCTGCTCGTGGGGGGATTTCTAATCTTTCGCTACGTGCAGGAGGTTCAGAGAGAGCATTGGGCGCGTCAGGAGGCGTTGCCGCAGATCGAGAAATTAATCGAGGGCATCGGCTGGACCGGCGAAGGATTGAATTCATGGCGTGCCTACGAGCTGGCCACGGAAGCGGAGAAAATCATCCCGGATGACCCACAACTCCAGACGCTGCTACCCAAAATTTCAAATCACATGGACGTTCATTCCGAGCCGCCGGGCGCCAGGGTATTCATCAAGCCGTATACTGCCCCTGAAGAAGAATGGCGGCAGATCGGTGTCACACCCATAGATAGTATCCGGCTGGTGTTCGGCTTCGGCAGAATGGAACTCGAGAAGACCGGTTTTCTTCCTACCTACGATATTTTCTGGAATTCCAGCTTTCACAAGAACTATCCTTTTGTGCTTCAAAAACGGGACTCTATACCGGAAAACATGGCCTATGTGCCGGGGGCAGAGGTCTCCCTGGATATGCCAGGCGTCGACCACTATGAGCCAGAAGCGGTAGCGGAATTCCTGATCGACCGTTATGAGGTTACAAACCGGAAGTACAAGCGTTTTGTCGATAGCGGCGGGTATGGAGAAGAGAAGTACTGGAAACATCCCTTTTTTGACGAAGGGCGCGCCCTCTCATGGCAAGAGGCAATGTCTCACTTTACCGACCAAACCGGACAGCCCGGTCCGGCTACGTGGTCCGTGGGCGACTACCCTGAAGGGCAGGATGATTACCCGGTGATGGGCGTATCCTGGTACGAAGCCGCGGCTTATGCCGAATTCGTCGGCAAACAGCTTCCAACCATCTGGCACTGGAATATGGTCGCCTTCACCTGGGCCAGTCCGGCCATCGTACCCGGAGCTAATCTGAATAAACAGGGACCTATCTCGGCTTATAACGACCAGGCCATGCATCGTTTTGGGGTCTGCAATCTCGCCGGTAATGTACGGGAATGGTGCTGGAATCAGAGCAGCGATCGCCGACAGCGCTTTATACTGGGTGGTGGCTGGAACGATCTGCCCTATGCTTTCAATGATGCTTATGCGCAACTGCCGTTTGATCGCTCTGCCACCAATGGCTTTCGCTGCATCCGGTATCTACAACCGGATGAAGATGGGTCGCGTCTGACACGAACGAGCGAGCGACCAAAGCGGGATTTCTACACCGAGGAGACTGTCTCCGACGAAACGTTCCAAATCTTTCTCAATCAGTATCGTTATGACAAATCTCCTCTGAATGACACCATAGAATGGCAACGTGAGGAGGAAGACTGGATTAAGCAGAAGATAACATTCGATGCCGCCTACGGTTCGGAACGGGTCATCGCATATCTGTTTCTGCCGAAAAACACAGAGCCTCCCTATCAAACCGTTGTTTATTTTCCCGGGTCTGGTGCGATTCACGCCGGCTCGAGCGAAGAATCATTGCGCCTTGGAAGCTTCTCTTTCTTGCCAAAATCCGGCCGCGCCCTCATGTATCCGATTTACAAAGGAACTTATGAGCGGGGCGATGCTCTCGACAGCGACTATCCGGAAGAAACCATCCTTTTCAAAGACCATGTGATCATGTGGGCTAAGGATTTGAGCCGCAGTATCGATTACCTTGAAACCCAAAAGGACATCGACACAGAAAAGCTCGCCTATTTTGGCGCAAGCTGGGGCGGCGCCATGGGCGCGATTATGCCGGCGGTAGAGACACGTTTTAAAGCGTGCGTGTTGTTTGTCGCGGGACTGTTGGAGCAGCGCGCCTTACCAGAGGCAGACCAGATCAACTTCATTACCCGCGTAAAAATACCTGTGCTGATGATCAACGGGAGGTATGATTTCTTCTTTCCGATCGAAACATCTCAGAAACCGATGTACGAGCTGTTGGGAACGCCGGAGGAGCATAAGAAATGGGTCGTGTACGAAGGGGGACATGCCGTCCCAAGAGTGAAGCTTATCGAAGAAACGCTAGCGTGGCTAAACAAATACCTTGGGCCTGTAAAGAAATGAGGGGAGAATATGATCGGTAAAACCATTCTACATTACAAAATTCTCGAGAAACTGGGCGAGGACGGGATCCCGTCCCAACGGGATCCCGCAGGCGAAAAAGGAAGCGGCTTATGATTGGAAAGCAGATACTTCACTACAAGATTTTGCAAGAACTCGGCCGTGGCGGGATGGGCGTGGTCTACAAAGCCGAGGACGCCAAGCTTAAACGCGAGGCGGCCATCAAATTTCTGCCGCACCAGATTGCCGCCAGCGACGAAGAACGTGAGCGTTTCAAAATCGAAGGCCAGGAGCTGAAGAACCTTGCGAAGGTTTCAAACCTTCGCAAGGTTCTGGACATCGCCGCCCAAATCGCCGCCGGCCTGCAAGCCGCCCACGCCAAAGGCGTCATCCACCGCGACATCAAATCCTCCAATATCATGGTGACGGAATCGGGGCAGGTT
>CAZVSL010000410.1:0-5890 GCA_964629935.1 uncultured Calditrichaceae bacterium
AAATTTGTTGATCCGGATGGTTCAGCTCCTAAATTTGCTATCAGAACTGGATATGCAGGCGTACTATTTGATAAGTATCTCAGTATCAGAAACGGAGTCCTGAATCGTTTAAATCAGACGGCTTCTCAAGGTGGGATTACAAGTCTTGGTGCGAGCGTATCAAGCAGTGCAATTGAGTCATTCACGCCCGCTTCACTCGCGGAGCAGTACAGTAGTAGCGCCATTGGGATAGCAGGAACCGGGCTAGGAATTGGATCAACGACCTCTCTTTTTAGGAAAATGTCCGTAAAGGGGGCAACAAGAACAGTGGCAGAAAACGCTCATTGACTCAGAGTTCTCAACAGTGATTTTGTGCACAGATTTATAGCCGACAGCGACCATGTTGCCAAAGCCGTATCAACGGCTTACCTGACGTAGCTTCGGCGCCAGGCTGGGCCCGAAAGGGGGGGAGAAACGCAGAAATGGTTTCAGGTTCAGTGGCGCTGAGTGGCGGCGTCACTTTGATGAGAAACGGCTTTCAAGCACTGTCTTTCGCTGTAGTACTAATTCAAAGATGGGGTTGGCCTGATGGATAGGAATTGAGATATCTTTGACTTTTTTTCATCTTTTCTATTGACTATTTATTTCGAAATCCCTATCATTAGCGCTGTTTATTTATGACGCATAGCCAATGCATTTGAAAAAAGACCCGATAGTCGAGTCTGATCTTGTTCTCATCCATATCGAGGATAAGCCCGCTTTTTACGGACGCGTGGAGCAGATAACGCCGGACGTGAAGCCGAAATGGTGGCGGGTCAAGTTCCTGTTTTTAACCCTACCCTATCAACTAACTACCTGGATACTCGATGAAGAGCAGATTCGGGGCGCCGACTTTACCATGGGCGGCACGCCGATTCGCATCGAGAAGGTGGTTGTCCCGGTTGAGCAGCAGCCCGAACAGGAACGCAAGGAGCAACAGGGTCCGCAAGGGCAACAGAGCGCCAAACCCAAAAAAGCGCGCGTGCTATCGCTGGGTAATAAGAAAGACCCTGAATAGAGCGTCAAGCAGCACCATAACATAGTCAACTAATTCTTAATCGTCTGGGAGGGAGAAAGAGTTTTAGTCATGACCTTCATGCCGCACTGCAACTTTCATTTTTCACCACAAGCTTGTTCTAATCCGAAATAATGTCACAGATATTTCATCCCAGTACGAATACGATTTCAAAGGTTACAATCTTTGGAAGTGTATTCATCATAGCGGGTGCGCTGTGGGCATTCTTGACCATCGAGCGTTCCTCCTACGTGACGCAAGCCAAGGTTGTGCGCGAGCAGCCCGTGCCGTTCAGCCATCGCCATCATGTCTCACAACTGGGGATCGATTGCCGCTATTGCCATACATCGGTCGAGGAATCCGGTTTCGCCGGCATCCCGCCGACAAAAACGTGCATGACATGCCACTCCCAGATTCACCCGACAGCGCAGATGCTGGAGCCGGTGCGTGAGAGCTGGCGCAGCGGCGAATCTCTGGAGTGGATTCGCGTACACGATCTGCCTGATTTTGCCTATTTCAACCACAGTATTCACGTGAAAAAAGGCATCGGCTGCGAAACCTGTCATGGCCCTGTGGGCGAGATGGCCCTGACCTGGCGCGAGCATTCTCTGAATATGGAGTGGTGCCTCGACTGCCACCGCAATCCGCAGGAATTTGTGCGGCCGCAGCAGGAGGTGTACACGACCGATTATCAGCCTGAAGTTGAGCAGGAAGTACTGGGCGCCAAATTGGTGCAGGAGTACGACATCCAAAGCCTAACCGATTGTTCAATCTGCCATCGATAGTATAGAGGATCATGAAGACTGACGACAATGCGAAACAGGTAAACATTGCAAAGCTGCGCGAGCGCCTGCAAAAACAAACTG
Source organism: uncultured Calditrichaceae bacterium (assembly GCA_964629935.1). Taxonomy (GTDB): domain Bacteria; phylum Zhuqueibacterota; class Zhuqueibacteria; order Oceanimicrobiales; family Oceanimicrobiaceae; genus CAZVSL01. Next base: position 1,900 of record CAZVSL010000410.1, read on the forward strand.
GCAAGCAGTACTGGCGCAGTCTCGAAGAGCTGGCTGAAACCGAGGAATTCCGTCAGTTCATGCAGAACGAGTTTCCCTCCAGCCCCTTTGACGGCGGCAAGGGCATGAGTCGACGCCACTTCATGCAGCTCATGGGCGCATCGATGGCCTTAGCGGGATTGAGCGCTTGCACACTCCAGCCAACGGAGAAGATCATTCCTTACGTCACACCGCCGGAGGAGATCATACCCGGGCGCCCGCTTTTCTTCGCCACCGCGGTGACATTGGGCGGTTATGCAACCGGCGTGCTGGCTGAAAGCCACGAGGGCCGGCCGACAAAGATCGAAGGCAACCCGGACCATCCGGCCAGCCTGGGCGCCACCGATGTATTCGCGCAGGCCTCCGTACTGGGGCTGTACGACCCGGACCGTTCCAAAGTCGTAAAGAATTTCGGACGTATCAGCACCTGGGAGAACTTCCTCGGCGAGCTGACCACAGAGCTGGAGTCCCAACGTCTCAAAGATGGCGCCGGCATCCGGATTCTAACGGAAACCGTAACCTCGCCAACTCTTGCCAGTCAAATACAGAAATTCCAGGCGGAGTTTCCGCTGGCCAAATGGCATCAGTACGAACCGGTAGGTCGGGATAGCGCCAAAAAAGGCGCGCAGTTGGCTTTTGGTGAATTTGTCGATTGCAATTATGATTTTTCCAAAGCAGATGTCGTGCTCAGCCTGGACGGCGATTTTCTGACCCAGATGCCGGGCAGCCTGGCTTATGCCAGACAGTTTACGGCTCGCCGCAACCTCGAGCATGATGAGAATGTGAATCGTCTTTATGCCGTCGAGAGCTCGCCGACCTTGACCGGCGCGATGGCAGACCACCGGTTGAGCATGCGTGCGAGCCAGGTCCTGGCTTTTGCCGCGGCTGCTGCAGGCAAGCTCGGTCTGAATGTCGTAGGTCAGGCGCCGGAGTTTCAGGGAAATGCAACATGGCTCGATGCTGTCGTGCGCGACTTGCAGCAGCACGCCGGCCGCTGTCTTATTGTAGCCGGCGAGCAGCAAGCGCCGGAAGTGCACTATCTTGCGCACGCCATGAACGCAGCTCTGAACAATGTTGGCAGCACGGTTTTCTACATCCCGAGCGTCGAGGCAAACCCGGTTCTGCACGGAGAATCTATTCGTGAGCTTGCCGATGACATGGATGCGGGCGGCGTCGAGCTGCTTTTGGTGCTGGGCGGCAACCCGGTGTTCGATGCGCCGGCGGACCTGGATTTCTTCGACAAGATGTCGAAAGTGAAGATGCGCGTGCACCTCGGACTTTATGAAGATGAAACCGCAGATTTCAGCCACTGGCACATCCCGCAATCACATCCTCTGGAAGCGTGGAGCGATGCCCGCGCATTTGACGGAACCGCCTCCATTGTGCAACCGCTGATCGCGCCGCTCTATGCCAGCAAAAGCACGCATGATCTCCTGGCGGCGCTTTCAAATGCAGGCGACCGTTCAGCTTATGATTTTGTGCGTGAAACCTGGCAGGCGCAGCATCAGAATGGCGATTTCGAGCGCTTCTGGCAGATTTCCGTGCACGATGGCATTATCGCCGGTACACGCTTTTCTCCCAAACGCGTTTCGCTGCGCCGGAACGTGACCCTCGAGCCGCAGCCAGCGCCAGGGTCAGGCCTGGAGATTATTTTTCGTCCGGACCCCGGTATTTGGGATGGCCGTTTCTCAAACAACGGCTGGCTGCAGGAATTGCCGAAGCCACTCACCAAACTGACCTGGGATAACGCTGCCTTGCTCAGTCCGCGCACGGCGGAAAAATTGGATTTACGCAACGAAGAGGTTATCGAGATTAGCCAACAGAACCGTAATATCAGGGCGCCGGTCTGGATTGTGCCCGGACATGCGGATGATACCATCACCCTATATCTCGGTTATGGCGGCAAGTCCGGCAATGTCGGTCGGGGATGTGGCTTCGATATGTATCAGTTGAGAACTTCGAACGGGATGTGGTACGCCTCCGGTGCAGAGATCAAGAAAGCCGGCGGGAAAGTACCGTTAGCCTGCACACAAGACCACAGCAGCATGGAAGGCCGCAACCTGGCGCGTGCTGCCACGCTGAAAGACTATATCGACCATCCTGAGCTGTTTCATGAAATGGGCCATGACCCGGACCCCGACCTGACGTTGTATCCAAAATGGGAATATGACGGCTATTCCTGGGGCATGACCGTTGACCTGAACGCCTGTACCGGCTGCAATGCCTGCACCATCGCCTGTCAATCTGAGAATAACATCGCTGTCGTTGGCAAAGGCGAAGTATTGAATGCACGCGAGATGCACTGGATTCGTATCGACCGTTACTATGAAGGCGATATGGATGCCCCGCAAACACACCACCAACCCGTGATGTGTATGCACTGTGAAGATGCGCCCTGCGAGCTGGTGTGCCCGGTGGCAGCCACAACCCACAGCCGCGAAGGGCTGAACGAGATGACCTATAACCGGTGTGTCGGCACGCGCTATTGTTCCAACAACTGTCCTTATAAGGTGCGCCGGTTCAACTTCTACAAATACGCTGATTATGAGACCCAAAGCCTGAAGCTGATGCGTAATCCCGATGTGACGGTCCGGTTCCGGGGCGTCATGGAAAAATGCACCTATTGTGTGCAGCGCATCAACTCAGCCCGCATCGATGCCAAGACGGAAGACCGCAAGATTCGTGACGGCGAAATTCTGACTGCGTGCCAGCAAGTTTGCCCAACGGATGCCATCGTTTTTGGCGATATCAATGATCCGAACAGCAGAGTTTCAAAGTTGAAAGCGAGTCATCGCAATTACGGTATCCTGACGGAGCTCGGGACCCGTCCGCGCACGAGCTACCTCGGAAAAATCAAGAACCCAAATCCTGAACTCGCGGAGAGTTAATGGCAGAGCAAGTTACAGAAGAAGGCCAGCGCCGGCGTCAGGCGCCGCTCATCGAGCCGGGTCATACCTATGGCTCCATCAGTGACAAGATCAGTAGCCTTGTCCTGACCCGCAAGACGCCGATATCGTGGTTTATCGGCTTTGGCATTTCCTTCTTGCTGTTGATGGTTTTTCTGGGCTCGACCGGTTACCTGCTCATGAAGGGTGTGGGCATCTGGGGTATCAACATCCCGGTTGGCTGGGGCTTTGCGATTATCAATTTCGTCTGGTGGATCGGAATCGGACATGCGGGCACATTGATTTCCGCGATTTTGTTGCTCCTGCGTCAGGAGTGGCGTACTTCCATCAACCGCTTTGCTGAGGCTATGACGCTGTTCGCGGTGGCGGCGGCAGGCATGTTTCCGTTGCTGCACATGGGGCGACCCTGGTTGTTTTACTGGTTGATCCCTTACCCCAACACCATGGCGCTGTGGCCGCAGTTTCGCAGTCCACTGGTTTGGGACGTGTTTGCGGTTACGACTTATGCCACGGTTTCGCTGCTGTTCTGGTATGTGGGACTAGTGCCGGATTTCGCCACACTGCGAGACCGCGCCCGCAACCGTTTCGCGCAGATTGCCTATGGCGTGTTGTCCATGGGTTGGCGCGGCTCTGCCATTCACTGGTATCGCTATGAAACCGCATATTTGCTGCTGGCCGGTCTGGCAACACCGCTGGTGGTTTCCGTGCATACGGTGGTGAGCTTTGATTTTTCTATTGGAATTATTCCCGGATGGCACACGACTGTGTTTCCACCTTATTTTGTGGCCGGCGCGATCTATGCCGGATTTGCCATGGTGTTGACTCTTTCCATTCCGTTGCGCAAGGTTTATGGTCTGGAAGATTTCATCACCAAGCGTCACCTAAACAACATGGCAAAAGTGATGCTGGCAACCGGACTCATCGTTGCCTATGGCTACATGATCGAAGCTTTTGTCGCCTGGTACAGCGGCTCGGAGTATGAAGGGTATATGATGTCCAACCGCATGACCGGACCGTACAAATACGTCTTTTGGTCTCTGATCCTGTGCAACGTGCTTACGCCACAA
>CAZVSL010000411.1:0-2300 GCA_964629935.1 uncultured Calditrichaceae bacterium
AATGATGTGGAAAGCTTCTCATTAACACCTGGATTAATCCAGGTGTTAATGAGATCGAGTAGCTTTTGTAGGAACCGTTTCAACGGTTTCTCCCAAAGTTTCGCTGTAGCACTATACACAACGTGGCCTTGTCTCCGCAAGTTAACTTGATTCTTTCATCTGAATGGATAAGTTGTCACATGCACGCGGTATTGCAAACCCTCTTTGAAGACCATTTCAAGGAAGAAGTCTCCAAAATCGAAGCTTTGCCAAGTCATGGCTCCAATCGCAAGCGATTTCGTATTTTCAGCCAGGCCAGGACAGCCATCGGAGTCGCAAACGAGGATGTCGCTGAAAACGTCGCGTTCCTGACCTTTTCCCGTCATTTCCGCAAAAACGGCCTGCCGGTGCCCGAAATCTATGCCGAGGACTTATCGCAAAACATCTATCTTGAAGAAGACCTGGGGCATTATACGCTGTTCGATCTGCTGGAGCAAACGCGAGCGGAATCAGAGCCGTTTCCAAACGAAATCGAAAAACTGTATGAGGAAGTCGTTCGTATTCTGCCGGCTTTTCAGATCAAGGCTGGCAAGACCCTGAACTATGACGTCTGCTATCCGCGCCATAGCTTTGACCAGCAATCCATTTTCTGGGACCTGAACTACTTCAAATACTATTTTCTCAAGCTGGCTCAGATTCCTTTCAATGAGCAGAAGCTCGAGGATGATTTTCGAGAATTCACCGTTTATCTGTTGCAGGCAGACCGTAATTTCTTTCTCTATCGCGACTTCCAATCACGCAACATCATGATTCGCGATGGCGAGCCTCACTTTATCGACTATCAGGGCGGTCGCAAGGGCGCCTTGCAGTACGACATCGCTTCGCTGCTGTATGATGCGAAAGCGAATATTCCATTTGAAACCAGAGATCGGCTGCTGAAGCTCTATCTTGATGCAGTAGGCAAATATCATCATTTTGACCGTTCTGAGTTCATGAAATACTACTATGGCTATGTCATGGTGCGAATCATGCAGGCCATGGGCGCCTACGGCTTTCGTGGTTTTTACGAACGCAAGACCCATTTTCTGCAGAGCGTTCCGTTTGCCATCCGGAATCTGGAATACGTCCTGAAACATTCCGAAATGCCACTAAGAGCGCCGACGCTTATGGATTGCCTGCAACGCGTGGTCCGCTCCACGCGGCTACGCGAGCTTGGCAGCGCATACTTACCGCTCACAGTTCACATTCAAAGTTTTTCTTACAAGCGTGGTTTGCCTAAAGATGAGACCGGACATGGCGGCGGCTTTGTTTTCGACTGCCGCTCCCTGCCGAATCCCGGACGGCTGGAAGAATTCAAGCATCTGAGTGGCGAGGACGAGGGCGTCATTGCATTCCTGGAGCAAAGAGAAGAGGTGCACAGTTTCCTGACCCGGGTGCGGGACCTCATCTCACAAGTTGTGGAGAATTATCAGCATCGGAAGTTCAGCCATTTGACTGTGGCATTCGGATGTACCGGGGGACAGCACCGTTCTGTATACTGCGCCAATCAGCTCTGCAAGTATCTGACCGACAAATACAAGGTCCAGGTTGACCTTTCCCACCGGGAGAAGGAAAATTGGGGCAGAGACGAATCTTTGAGTAGCGAAAATTCGGCAGCACAGATATGAAGGCCATGGTTCTGGCAGCAGGTCTGGGAACGAGGCTCCGGCCAATCACTGACACGAAACCGAAAGCACTGGTTGAAATCGACGGCGCGCCTTTGTTGGAGCACGTGTTGAAGCGGTTGATCAGAGCAGGCGTGACCGAGGTGATCATCAATCTGCACCATTTTCCGGAACAGATCAGAGCGTTTCTGAGGCGCAAGCACAACTTTGGGCTGCGCATCGCTTTTTCATCCGAACAGCAGTTGCTCGACACCGGCGGCGGCTTGAAAAAAGCGGCGGCGTTCTTCGATGATGGCCGGCCATTCATTCTACACAATGTCGATGTCTTGAGCGACGTCGATCTGCGCAAGATGGCCTTGGTACACAAGTCCGAGCCGCGGTTGGCGACGCTGGCCGTAAATAGCCGCGAGACCTCACGTTATTTTCTTTTTGACGAAAACGATCTGTTGTGCGGCTGGAAATCGGTTACACAAAGCAAAACGATCGCAGCGCGCCGGCCCGTTGGAAAACTCAAAGAGCTGGCTTTTTGCGGTATTCACATTCTCTCGCCCGACATTTTTCAGAAATTGACTAAAGAAGGCGCCTTTTCGATTGTTGATAGCTACTTGTGTCTGGCCAGCGAGAGCGAAATTATCAAAGCATATCGAATAGATAATT
>CAZVSL010000411.1:2310-5889 GCA_964629935.1 uncultured Calditrichaceae bacterium
TGCCTGGCGCGATGTTGGCAAGTTGGCAGAGTTGCGTTGAAGGAGCGATGCGACAAACAGACCTTACCACCGGATTCATTCCGGTCTTAATAAGAAAAAGCACGGGCCTAAAAGCCACGGATTCTCACTGATGTTTGGTCGTTTATAAGACTGAAAACCAAAATCTGTGTCTTATCAGTGTGAATCCGTGGCCAAAGAATCATGTTGCCAACTACTTGTCAGACTTCAACTCTTGCTGTCTCCGTAGTAATGGGCTTTCAAAAATAAATCGTCGCAAACACCGCTGTCGCCGTGCTAAAGGTAAATCCGCCGGGATTGCCGAATCGGCCTGAAAAGTCATCCGAAAATGTCGCGTTGCCTTGCGCCTCCACGCCCAGACTGAAGCGCTGGTTCAAAAAGTACTCACCGCCAACAGCAATTCCAAACAGCCAATCCGTTGTGCTGTTACCGTTCTCGGGCAGATTCAAGAAAGCGCCCAGCCTGGCGCCGATATAAGGAGAAACCCGGTCTACACGCGTATAAAGTCTCGGCGCCACACCAACCATGACATCCGCGCCGCTGTTTTCGACATAAACCAGGCTGAACATAGGGGCCACCACGATTGTGGGATTGGCCCAGAAGGGTACAAGGATATTGAGCTGGTTGCTCTGCAGCATAGCGGAGATGCCAACGACCGGCCGTGGATTGCCTCTTTGCGCATGAACTGGATTGGTTGCTACTATCGATGTGATGATTAGAGATGCAATGATGAAGAGCGTGCGGACAGATTTCATGTTTCCTCCTCGATCTGTTGGTGAGGGTTTGCAAGATTCACGGCCTTTCCTGCGATCATCCCCCATGATATCGCTTCTTGTTCAGAAGCCACAAGGATGGAGCCAGAAATACTGAAGAATTAATACGTTAGTAGGATGACTTATGCGGAACAATCAGACTGTAATTCGATCCAACCATCGTCTCAGCCCGTAGAACAATTATGATGTCAATCTCGAAAAGCCTACTGGAGCAGTCGAGATTGCAGTTAACCGGTATAGAAATTCTTCAGGCTTCGAAAAAGATGGATATTCGTACAATACTGTCCTATACGCTCGAGTTTGAAAAGGGCTTCCCAAAGCAAGAATAGCTTCTACCTTTATTCCACTATCCCAACCGTTTTCTACCACAGGGATTTATGCTTTGACATACGCCGCACTTTCTAAGTGCATCGCACATCTCTGAATCAGCCAACCGTAAATAGCTGCGCCCATTCTCCCTGCAAGTCGATCTGCTCCCGTTGAGCGGCCACGTCTGCCGCGTGCATGAGCTCTTTATTAGCAATGATACGCCTTGCAGCTTCCAGATCGTTGGCAAAAATGCGGTCTTCTTCGGCGTGGTCGATGCGCTCCCGCACCAGAGCGTGGCAGCTTTCGAGTATCTTGCTGGACTTCATCGGCCGGCGATAGTCAAAAGCTTGCGCAGCACACACCAACTCCACAGCCAGTATCCTTTCGAGATTGTCGATCACCTGATTGGTACGGCGCCCGCTGATTGCGCCCATGCTGACGTGGTCCTCCTGTCCCAGAGAAGTGGGCACACTGTCAGCGCTCGGCGGAAAACACAAACTCTTGTTCTCTGACGCCAAAGCTGCGGAGGTATATTGCGGCAGCATAAAGCCGGAATTGATGCCGGTATGTTTCATCAGCAGTTTGGGCAAGCCGTGCACGCCGCCTTCCAGCAACAGGTAGGTACGTCGGTCTGAGATATTGCCGACCTCGCTGGCGGCCAGCGTGGCATAATCCAACGGCAACGCCAGAAGCTGTCCGTGAAAATTGCCGCCGCTGATGGTATTGTCTTTGTCGAGAATAATCGGATTGTCGGTAACGGAATTAAGCTCGACTTGCAGCATCTCCTTCAAGTGTAACCAGGCGTTGCGTGAAGCGCCGTGCACTTGCGGCATGCAGCGAATCGAGTACGGATCCTGCACGCGCCCACAGTCGACATGTGAGGCAACCATCTCGGAATCAGCCAGCAGTTGGCTCAGGCGGTGCGCTACATGTTCGCTGCCACGGAACGGGCGCATGCGATGCAGCTCCGCAACAAAAGGGCGCGCGGAACCAAGAATGCCCTCCAAACTCATCGCCCCGATGATGTCGGCCGTTTCAAGGCAATTATGCAGGCGCACAACAGCCTTCACCGCGTATGCGGCAATGAACTGCGTGCCGTTGATGAGGGCAAGCCCCTCTTTCGGGCCGAGCTGCAAGGGCTGCAAATTTTGTTTTTCGAGCACATGCTGTGTTTCAAGGGTCTTGCCCTGGTATTTCACCTGACCCAGACCGATGAGCGGCAGAAACAGGTGCGCCAGCGGCGCCAGATCACCAGATGCGCCCAGCGACCCTTGCGACGGCACCACAGGCGTGACGCCGGACTCGATGTGCCAGTTGATACGCTGCAATGTCTCCGGCGCCACTCCGGAGAATCCCTGGCACAAAGCATGTACTTTTAGGATCAGCATCAGTTGGGCTATTTCATCCGGAACGGGTTCTCCCACGCCAACGCTGTGACTCTTGAGCAGATTTATCTGCAACTGGCGCGTATCTTCGGAAGAAATAATGGTCGTGCACAACGGGCCAAAACCTGTATTGATGCCATAAACTGTCCTTTTCTCATCTACAATTGCTTGTACAGCTCCCTGGCTTGCTTTAACTTTTTCAGCGACTTCAGGAGTGATGACGCCCTGCCGCTGGCCGCTTGCAATTTCAAGCGCGAGCGCAGGAGTCAGCCCGTCTTGACCGTAGCAGAACAAAGGTTTACTCATATTCCGATCTTGAATCTTGTTTGACTTTGATTTCAGCAGAGTTGCATACTCAGGCCTTGCCGGCCGCACCCTGTGTGCATTCAGAATTAAAGATAACCATTCCTGGCTTCTTAAACAACACTGAATTAAATTGTGGTTCTGAGCAACCTTGCATGAACACGCCATGTCATAGCTATGTGCATTTTGAACTGAAACAGAGCGGAGGAAGCCATGCCAATCAAACAACAGGTTTTGCTATTTGTATTCTTGTGCTTTGCTCATTTTCATACTGCTGCAGCTTCAGAGAACGTCGTGCACCCGAGGTTGCAGCCTTATATCGAGGTGCTGCGGCAACAGGGACACGACCCTGTTGATTTTGTTCTTGCCAGGCTGAATGACTATGACTTACTCATCTTTGATGATGCCTGGCATCCGGTGGTTGAGCCGTTCGAGTTCTATCAGGAGCTGGTGCAAACGCCTGAGTTTCGCACTCAAGTCAAAAACATATTTGTGGAAATCTTTCCTCTGAATAAACAGCCGCACCTCGACGCCTACTTCAATACTGAACCCGAAAACCGGGAGTTGCTTTATCCGGCATTTCAAGATGATTTCAGTGGTACAGGCTGGCCACTGCAGACCTATTTTGACCTGCTTCACACTATCTATGAAGTGAACCGGAAGCTGCCTGCAGAAAAGCGGCTACGGGTTCTGGCGGTCAATGCACCCACCTACTGGCGTGAAGTCAAAACGCGCCGAGATGTTCAGTTATTCAGGAAATCGCTTATAGGCAACGATTACACCATGTACAA
>CAZVSL010000412.1:0-4864 GCA_964629935.1 uncultured Calditrichaceae bacterium
TGGACAGCAGTGCTCCGGTTCTCTGGGTTAGTTTTGAGCATTTTCGCAGGCTATTTCTTCTATCACGTTAGGTGCCCTGTCACCTGCCGCCAATGAGCCGTGCCGTTATCTACCATCATCTGAAAACAGAATGTGCTTAAGTTTATCCCTATCATTTTGATGTTTGGCTTAATAAGCTACAATGCTTACGGCCAGGGTTACTACAAACCCGATCCCGACGACGCGCCGCGTAATTGGCTGAGTCCCGGCATCTTTTTCCTTGGCGGGCAAACGCCGTTTTTCTCACCTTACCCGGAGTCCGCTGTCCTCAGTTACCACTATCAACTGGACGCACATCTATTTTCCCTGCGGGGTTTGTGGACCGGTACGCTTTGCTTTACCTGTGATGATACCGATGAATTCTGGGACCTGAGCCTCTTGTACGGCCGCTCAACCATTTCTGAATATTATCATGCCTCTGTTTCAGCAGGTCTCGGCGTAATTGATGGCGACAGAGCCGATACGCCCGACGAGGAACGAGATGCACCAACTACGATTGGCCTGGCAGTTCAGGTGCAGACGTTTATTCATATTTCACAAAATTTCGGATTGGGCCTGTACGGCTATGCCAACTTCAATTCCGTCGAACAGTTATACGGCATCACGCTCAACCTGCAGCTTGGAAAATTGCGGGATTGAGTATCTATGCCTCATATCGGATTGCTGATCAATTCTATTGGAATGAGACAATTTCCAAGTTACATCTGGGCTCAAAGGGAATTGATAGTACTCTGAAATTTTGTACAGTGTTCGGATTCCTCTGATAATTGAGTACTGCCAACTGCCACGGCTCTCACTAAGCACAAGTACTCAACCGCCTAAGCACTCCCCTCCCCTCCATTTTGAGTATCCCCCTCCATTGCTCCTTATCTCCTGTAATGGTTATTATGACAACGAGATCACAAACCGGACCAGATATGACTATCTTGCTTGCCGAGGATAACCCGAAAACCCGCAGACTCATCATCCAAATGCTGCAACAGAATCTTAAAGAAATCGACCAAATTCATGAATGCGAGGATGGCCATGAAGCCGTAACTCTGTATCGCCAGGTCAATCCCGATTGGGTGTTGATGGACATCAATCTCAAAGTCGTGGACGGACTGCAAGCCGCACGCGAAATCACACATATCGATGCGGATGCGAAAGTCGTCATGGTGACGCTTTATGACGGCCCGGAATATCGGGAGGCCGCGAGTCTGGCAGGGGCCTGCGGTTATATTCGAAAAGAGAATATGATTGAACTCGTGAATCTACTCAAGGGAGGCAAACATGATTAGGTGGACAACTCATCTTACGGCATTCATCCTATACTCCGGGCTTCTCTGCTCTAATATCGTTCTCAGTCAGACGGAAAACAATGACCCGTTCGTCGGTAGTTTCTCCGGCTCCGGGTTGAGCCTGACGCTAAGCAGTCAGGAAGGCGTCTACACCGGCAATGCCACTTTTCAAGGCCAGAATCTGAATCTCACAGCTCAGAAAGTTAATGATAACATGATCTACGGAACCTACACTTTGCAGGGCCAACAATTTCTTTTCCAGGCTCAGGTTCAGGGGAATACCATGACTCTGGTTGCTGGCGGAGAACAGTACATCTTGACACGACAAACTGCCTCTGCCACCAAGCAGAATCAGGCCTCTGCCGCGCCCTCACCTGCCGCGGCAACAAGTGCGAAGATGAAGCTCAAACCCGGTGAGATAGGCGAGCCATCTCTCGGATTCAAGTTTACACCGCCCGAAGGCTGGTCGCCCAATCAACTACAGGGCGGTTATCTGTTGGGCTCGCAAACGCAGAAGGGCTTTGTTCTGATTCTGCCACATCAGTACACCAGCCTTCAGCAACTCCGTGCCGCGGCACAGGAGGGCTTGCAGGACGAAAACGGCGCCATGCTGCAGATCAGCGGTGAGGTCGAGGAATTCGGACAAAATGGTGTGGCCGTCAATCTCTCAGGTCTTGTGGAATGGCAGAAAGCGAAGGCCAGGGCCATCGGCCTGCTGTCTCCGCACGGCGGCGGCGTGACCATTATCGCGGCCGTGGAGGAGCAGACCTTTGGGCCGGAATACGTCCATCTCGCCGAGAAAGTGGCCAACAGCATGATATTTTTCAAACCTGAGATCCCGCCTGTGGCTGATGAGTGGAAACAGAAACTCAGCGGCGCCCGGCTGACCTATATGTGGAGTTATTACAGCGGCGGCTCCGGCGGCGCCTATGCCGGCGGCTCGCAGGAAACCGTGATCGATCTCTGCCCGCAGGGCTATTTCAACTATCGCGACAACAACCAGATGGCTGTGGATGGCGGCTTTGGTGCAGGATATCACGGCAGCGGCTTCGGCGGCGGCAGCGACAAAGGCAGCGGTGTCTGGGAAGTCACAGCCCGCGGCCAGCAACCGATTCTGCGTCTCAAGTTTCACGACGGCCGGGTGTTCGAATATGCCGTCAGCATTCAAGAGGGCAAGACCTACCTCGACGACAAGCGCTACTTCCGCACGTACAACAATGCACCGGTGGCCGAGCATCGGCCGCAGTGCTGGTAGCTGGCTCCATCCAGCCGGCGGCTCTTAGGCCAGCGGTTGGATAAAACAGAACGCAAAATCAACAGGAGGAATGGACGGCATGTTTCTTAGAAAGCTTCCCGCGCTCATACTGATTTTTATTTCAATTTGGGTTACTGCCATATTCGCACAAAGTGATGACATCTGGGATAGCTATCCCCGCAATGTCCAGAACCGCAAGTTCTTCCAGCGCTTCAAGTGGTTCTATGAGCAGCGCATCGACAGTGAGCGTGAGATACCGGTGCGAGCCGTACAACGCGCAAGAGCGGAAGTGCTTCTTGACAAGAGACTCAAGGGCGCCGGCAATGTGCTGGATTCGCCTGCGCAGGCGTTAACGTGGCAGACAGTGGGTCCGCACAGTGTGGATGCCCGCATAGACCACTGGCAGGAGACGGCCGGCCGCGTACGCGCAATCGCCGTCCATCCGAATGACGCCAATATTGTCTATATCGGCGCTTCTGCCGGCGGCCTGTGGAAAACCACGGACGGCGGCGCCACCTGGACCGAAGTAGGCCGGGATTTTCAGGCCATCACCTTTGGCGCCATCGCCATCGATCCGGGCAACCCGGAAACCGTGTACGCCGGCACCGGTGAGAGCCGCTTTGCTTTCGGGCGGCACATTCATTTTGGCGAAGGCTTGTACAAGTCAACCGATGGCGGCGCCAGTTTCGTGAAGGCGACGAACAGTTTTGGCGGCCTGACCCATTTCTCGGCCCTCGCTGTCAGTCCGTTCGATCCCGACATACTTTTCGCGGCGCTTGGCAGCGGGTATCAGTTTTTGGGCAACGTCGCCAATGAAGGAATTTGGGTCAGCACCGATGGCGGCGCCACCTGGATCCGCGAGCTGGACCTGAACGACGGCTTTGATGTGATACCACACCCCACGCGTTCCGGCGAGGTCTATGCCGCAATCGGCGGCGCCGATGACGACTCCAGCGGCGTCTGGTTTTCCGACGACAACGGCGCCAACTGGAGCCAGAGAAACGCAGGTCTGCCCGCGTCCAATAACATCGACCGCATTCATATCACCCTGTCCCCGGATGCGTCCTCGACGCTCTACGCCGTAATCTACGATTTGCGCTTTGACGCCAGCAATAACGATGTCTCCACCACGACAGTTTATAAATCGACTGACGACGCAGGGACCTGGCTTCCGGTTGACCCGGCGTATCAGTTCGGCACTGGCAGCGGCGACGATTACCGCGATCAGGGCTTCTACGATCTGTTCATCACCTCGAATCCCGGGGACGCTGATGACGTTTGGGTCGGCAACGTCGAGATTTCGCGGGCGCAGAGCGGCAACCAATTTTCTCTCATCAGCCGCAATCCGGCAGCGCGGAACTGGCGGGAAAGCCCCATGCACGTCGATTATCACGAGATGGTCTTTTCGCAACTCAACCCAATGGTTGGCTATGTCGGCTGTGACGGCGGCGTCTACCGCACGTTTGATGGCGGTGTTACCTTCCAAAGCCGAAATAAGGGTTTGAACACGCTGCAATTCTACCGCGTGGCCTCAAATCCCGGCCGTCCACAAGAAATCATCGGCGGCGCGCAGGATAACGGCATCCTGGCGAATATTCTGGCCATTCCCGGGGCGGAACAACAGTGGGACGAAGTCTCCACCGGCGACGGCTGGGAGTGCTTCTTCGATCCCAACAATCCGGACCGCGTGTATGCCTCCACGCAGAATCTGGGCCTCGTGCGCTGTGACGACGGCCTCGTGAATTTTCCAACTTCGTCTTTTGGTATTACCAATGGCATCCCGGAAGACGAGCGCAACAATATCTTCTTTGCACCCTTCTTCATGCACAAAAGGCAATCCAATACGCTGTTTGCGGCCACTACCAGGCTTTTCCGCAGCGACAACCGCGGTGAGCAGTGGAGCGCTCTGAGCACGCCCATCGATTCGAGCAACGTCATCGACGCCAGCCAGAGTCAGCCTGAACCTGACAATTTTATCGTTTCGACTGCCAATCGCAGCGTCTTCATCTCCACTGACGGCGGCAAGGAATGGACCGACCGCTCTGCCGGGCTGCCGGCTTTCAGACCCAAAATCCGCGTGCACGCCAGTCCACATGATGACAGCACCATGTTTGTTGTCTGCGGCGGTTTTAGAGCCGAACAGAAAATATACAAAACAACCGATCTTGGCCAAAACTGGCAGAATATCTCAGGCGATTTACCCAATGTACACCACAGCGACCTCTTCGTGGATCCGTCCATTCCAAATCATCTGCAACTGTATGCTGCCAACGATCTTGGCGTCTACTCG
>CAZVSL010000412.1:4874-5888 GCA_964629935.1 uncultured Calditrichaceae bacterium
GGCGGCCTGCACTGGGAGCGCAACAGCGACGGCATGCCGGTGGTGCCGGCGATCGATTTTGATTATATTTTCAGCGAAAGGCTGCTGCGCGTCGCTACCAATGGCCGCGGCGTCTATGAAGCAGACCTGCCGTTTGTTTCCATGGCAGTGACGGCGCCAAACGGCGGCGAGACCTTTGCGGTCGGCGCTACCTACGAGATCAACTGGCTGTCAAACGGCTTCTCCAGCCCTGATTTCGTCCGGCTCGAAGCCTCGGCGGACAGCGGCGCCACCTGGACGCTTATCGCCGAAAATGTCGACAACGACGGCAGCTACAACTGGACCGTGCCCAATATGCCCACCAACCAGGGGCTGATCCGGGTCATCAATCCTGAAGATGAAAGCATCAGCGATCAAAGTAACGCTGCCTTTACCATTTTCGTAGACCAGCGCTTCGAACTGTTATCGCAGAGCGATTTTCCGCACAACGCCAACACCTTCACAAAAGGATCGTGGGGCGATTACGACAACGACGGCTTCCCCGATCTGGCTATGACCTCCGAGCATCCGGTCGAGGCCAACGTCGTTCTGCTGCGCAATAAGCGCGATGGTTCATTCTCAAACGTTACGGCAGCCGCAGGCGTCAGCAGCAACAGCCAGGCTTCCGGCGCCATGTGGGGCGACTACAATGACGACGGCTATCTCGATCTGTTCGTGGCCACCATCGAGCCCCCCAACATTCTGTTTCGCAATAATGCGGATGGCGGCTTCAACGATGTCTCCGACAGCGCGCTGCCGCAACAGCTCGTGTCTGTCACCAGCGCAGCCTGGGCCGATGTCGACCGCGACCTCGATCTCGACCTCTTTGTCACAACCGGCGCCGGCGAACGCAACATGGTGTTTCGCCAGACCACCCCGGGCAACTTCGTGCATGACTTTTTCGATGGCGAGTTCGATTCACGCGATTGTGCCTTTGCCGACTATGACCTCGATGGCTATCCTGACCTCTATGTTGGCAACTATGATGGCCCCAAT
>CAZVSL010000413.1:0-5884 GCA_964629935.1 uncultured Calditrichaceae bacterium
GCCCGTTTCGGCGTGAGCCGCATGACGGCCCGCCGGGCGCTGCAGGAGCTGGCCAAACTGATGCCCTCCGAAGCGCACAAAATTATGCCGGACGGCAGCGTGCAGGACGTGCCATTAAGTGAGCTGCAATCCGGCGACAAAGTTCTGATCAAACCCGGTGAGAAAATTCCAGCCGACGGCAGAGTGGTGGAGGGTGAAACCTCTGTAAACGAAGCCATGATCACCGGCGAATCCAAACCGGTGAGCAAGTCCGAAGGCGGCAAGGTCATCGGCGGCGCTATCAACGGCGAGGGTTCCATCACCATTGAGGTCGAGAAAACCGGCAAGGATTCGTTCCTGTCGCAGGTGGTCGATTTGGTGCAGCAGGCGCAGGAAAGCAAATCCAGAACTCAGGACCTGGCCAACCGGGCGGCTTTCTGGCTCACCATCATCGCGCTGAGCGCCGGGGCTGCGACCATGTTTGTCTGGTTTGCCATCGTGCGGCAAGAATTCGTCTTTGCGCTGGAGCGGACGGTCACAGTTATGGTTATCACCTGTCCGCATGCGCTTGGTTTGGCCGTGCCTTTGGTGGTGGCGGTTTCTACCGCCATATCGGCTCGCAACGGCTTGCTCATCCGCAACCGCCCAGCCTTTGAAGCCGCGCGCAATCTGCAGGCGATCGTCTTCGACAAGACCGGCACCCTGACAGAAGGTAAATTCGGGATTGCTGATACGGTGTTATTAAATGGCAAGCTGGATGAATCGCAATTGCTCTCTTATGCAGCAGCAGTGGAGCAGAATTCCGAGCACCCAATCGCCAAAGGCATTATCAACTCCGTCGAAAACTTTCCGAAAGTCCATGATTTCAAATCGATTCCCGGCAAAGGCGCCCAGGGTAAGGTGGAAGGCAAGGAAGTCAAAGTTGTCAGCCCCGGTTACCTGCGTGAGAATCAAATTGAATTCCGGAATGGGAAAATTGATGAGCTCAGCGCACAGGGCAAGACCGTCGTCTTTGTGCTGGTGGATGGCGAGCTGCAGGGCGCCATTGCCCTGGCGGACATCATCCGGAGGGAATCAAAGGAAGCCATCGCCCAGTTGAAAGCGATGGGCATACAGGCTATGATGCTGACCGGCGACAACAAGCAAGTGGCGGAATATGTGGCCAAAGAGCTGGAATTGGATGACTATTTTGCCGAAGTTCTGCCTGACGAGAAGTCTGCAAAGATCAAAGAAGTACAATCCCGCGGATTGGTTGTCGCTATGACCGGCGACGGCGTCAATGATGCGCCGGCTCTGGCGCAGGCGAACGTGGGCATCGCTATCGGCGCCGGTACAGATGTGGCAGTGGAAACGGCAGACATCGTGCTGGTGCGCAGCAATCCACAAGATGTTGTGGATATCATCGCGTTGGCGAAAGCCACTTACCGAAAGATGTTGCAAAATCTCGCCTGGGCCACCGGCTACAACGCTTTTGCTATTCCCCTGGCAGCCGGCGTGCTTTTTACGTATGGTATTGTTCTGAGCCCGGCCATGGGCGCCGTGTTGATGTCGCTCAGCACCGTTATCGTCGCGATTAATGCGAAGTTTTTGAAAGTGGAGAAGAGCTAACACCCCACACGGGGCGCAAACCAAGAGACTACCTTAACTCGAAAAACCACGGTCGATTTGCGTAGCAAAATATTTCTTTGCTCGTGGGGGATTTGTCGCCCACGTGCCTCGCCCACCAGGTAATCCCCCACGTATTATTGAAATAAGGAATTGCATTCCCTAAAACAAGTCAAATCATCTGCAACAACTCAACTTGAAGAATCGAGTGGTCGTCATCGGCATAGTTGCGTGCGCTGCTGAAAAGCCAATCTTCCGGCTTCTCAACAAAGCCTTTCCTGAGCGGATTGGTGTGCATGTAATCCAGCTTCTGATAACAAACGCTGTCTGAGGAGCCCCGGAGTCAACTGTTCATCTCATTGAGAGAGACGATCAAGACGGGTGGGTTTTTCTGGATTTCCTTACCTTTTGTGGGGTCGTCACAATGTGAAGCACGTAATTAAAGAAGATTCATGAACTCCTCAACCGTCAGACCTGAGTCCTTAACAATTCCACCCATGGTAAATGCATTGATGGGATTGGATCTTGGAATTGTAAGAATTCGTTCGCCATTAGTCATTGTTATGTGTTTACCCTGTCGCGCTACCCAGAAACCGGCTTTCTCAAATGCCTTAACCGCTCGTTTGTGGTTGACGCCGGGAATTCTGGGCATTTAATCTATTTCAATGATTCTGGTTTCTTTGTCTTCGGTTAAAGCATCCGCCACCAGCAAATATTCCTGGATGGCATCCCTGATATTCTCCAAAGCTTCTTCCTCAGTTTGCCCTTGAGACCAACAACCCGGCAAACCAGGACACCAGACGGCGTAACCTTCATCTGTCTTTTCCAGGCTGACTTTATATTTCATAACTACTCCGCATTTCGATGTTCTCTTGATCACTCATAGATTATATCATAATCAACAACAGGAAGATTACCCATTCATTTTTCCAAAATCAAGCAAATGGGTGGCACTGCTTCAGGTAGCATGATTTCATTATAAGGATCCTTGAGAATTTCAAGCCTACCGACCGAAGCCAAGGAGATTATTGGAGTTGTATTTGATACTATCTTCATCTTCTATCGGCCGGCGTCTTCAAATATCTCATCGATTTCATCTTCTGAGTAGTCAAAGATGTATTCACCCTCCTTATTTTTCCTGGAAGCGGCAGGCGTCATGTAAAAGAAGACAGGCGCACTCAGCTTGAGGTTAAGCATACTCAAATACATCCATCGGAACTGATTTCGTTGGCTTCAACTGGCCGTGTACAATTCGTCGAATTTTCTCGGTTGTTTCACAACTGAAGGTTTTGTCACCACAGCGTACACAAACTTTTGCTGGAATACCCTCCACCAAAACATGTTTTCCGCTTTAGATTGAACACTTCACTAACCAATTCTTCACGAGCCTCTTTTGAACCACAAATATGACAATGAAACATGATCATCTCCGTACAGAATAATTAATCCATTCATCTTCATTGGGTTGATAAATAGTGATAATTTTGATCAAATCTTCGGCGGTCTCTATTCGTGCCATGTTCCAAGTGCTTTCGAATTTCTTCAACGGTCTTCATACAAGGATATGGTGGCCTATCGGTTCATAAAACCATGTTGCTCCCCTATGGCGATAACTCTAATGTAGGTATTACAGAGAATAATCGCAAATAAGACTCTGGCGATTGCGAGAGATTTGTAGACCACGGGGCGGGTTGAGTGGTGGGGCCTAAATCCCCGTCGAGCTATAAGGTTATGCAGCGCCAATCGCGGGTGATATTGCCCACAACAAAAACCCACCCATCGCGACCCCCAAAAGACAGGGAAGGCGAATCGCCCACGGTGGCCAAGAAGCTAAGGACTCACGGAATCTCTTCAGACGAGCACGCCCGACAACGGGATGCGCAATGGCCGCAAGCAAGAGTAACACGGCAAGCACTTTGAATATGGTAGCGGTGTGTGAAACTTGGGCAGTAAACCAGAGCAATGCGGCTAACAGCAGTCGGACGGTGACGGCACTCCAAAGCCCGAGCCTTCCGGTCGTGAGGACGGTGACCAGTCCGATTAGTCTGTTCAGCGTAAAATCCACTTATTTTTTCCACTCTTTTTGACGTAAATCTCTTACCCACCGTGAGCTATCCGCCATATCTTCACGATTCTTCCAAATCCCAATAAACTCTTCTTCCCTAAGTGCAGGACGTCCGGATTTGGCTCTACTCTTTAAGCTTGCGTAGCGTGACTGCAGAAAATCAACAAAATCAATCACTTGTTTTTGTGCTGCCGGAGGCAGACATTCGAACTTGCGCCACATGCTTTCTATTTCCATCATTTTACCTTTGGCTTCATTCGCTTTAATACATCCCTCTCAAACAGGTCCGCTGTCCCTAAGAAAATACTTGTGAATCAGAATGGCAAGACAATTTTCGTGGTTACGGCGTCAAGCCAGGCGTGCTAAATGGTGGAGTAGCTGGCAGGATATCATATCTTGTTATTTAGCCTGGCTGGTTGCATGTCTGGCTTTGTCGGGGACGGAGTCTCTGGAGACCATTGTGCGACGGGGATTACTTGGCGGGCTCGTGGGATAATTTAACCCGTAGATAGCGAACATCCGACATGGTTTTATCCCACGGGGCGGGCTGAGCGGTGGGCCTAAATCTCCGTCGAATCGAATCAGCCTTCTTTATGATGACCAATGTTACCCATATTTGGTTTCATCCATTCGTGAATATTGAAAATGTATTTTGAAAGACTATTGGCTTCAAAAGCCAATTTTTCTGTATAGCCCTTATAATTATTGACACCGTCATCCCCAGAGTCTATGTTTCTTATGGCTCTAAAATGTGCGATTATTATTGCTTGCCACAATATTGCGCAAGAATGAATTGAAAGAAGTCCATTTTCGATGATCGATTGGCGCTTTCTTAATTCTCTATATTGAACAAAGAGTAATATTGTTGCGAAGAGAAAGGAGAATAACACTAACCACTTAAGAAAAGTCTCTTGGGTAAGAGCTACGTAGGTTGACAGAGCAAGAAAAAGAAAGGAAATGAACATCGCTGAGTTTATTACTCGGATCATTGTTCTTAAATATCCACCAGGATAATAGGCAGCATTATGTCTGGCAATCATGGAATCTGGCTCAAACCAAAAATACCTTGCTTGTTCCGCGTTTTTGTAATTCTTGTACTTGGGGCTATGATCGTCCTGTTTCCAACGTTTGTACAGAAATTCTGGTAACATTCTCTCCATTTGCTTTTCGGGAGGATATTTTTTCTTTACTGATTCATTCCCCTTTTGGCTGATATAAACAGACTGAAAAACGGTGGCCTGTACGATCCGCCAAGCTTTCATTGCTTCTTCCCATCCGACTTTTGTCCACTCTGGTCGCCATTCATAATCTGTTGTTTTGCTCAAACGGGAAACTCTCTGTAAATGTAGTTCATAGCCACTTAATCGAGAAGCTGTCGCATATTTGTGTGTTCCCATTCTAGCCAGAGCCGAAAGTAAGGTTATGATCGCTAAAGATACCAAAAACATCATAATGGAATCAAACTGAGCTCTCACTATTATTGCCAGGGCCACAACAAATAGACCTATACCTTGAATAGAATAGCGTGTAAAACAATCCTTCACAGCATAAGCTTCTTTACGAAGACCCTTGATCAAATCAAGTTCATACTTCCCCAGAGGTCCGTTTTTCTGATTTTTTTTATTCATTGGCCCCTCTACTAATGGTTATTTGAAGAGACTCGTAGATTAAACAAAGTAAGAAGCGTCATGAATAACAGAAAGTATTACTCTACACGTAAAACTGATGACCATATGGTGTGGCTGACAGTATCCTTCTGTCCGCCATCTTTCTGTCTTGAAAACTTTGCTCGTGGGGGATTTGTCGCCCACGTGCCTCGCCCACCAGGTAATCCCCCACGTATTATTGAAATAAGGAATTGCATTCCCTAAAACAAGTCAAATCATCTGCAACAACTCAACTTGAAGAATCGAGTGGTCGTCATCGGCATAGTTGCGTGCGCTGCTGAAAAGTCAATCTTCCGGCTTCTCAACAAAGCCTTTCCTGAGCGGATTATTGTGCATGTAATCCAGCTTCTGATAACAAACGCTGTCTGAGCAGACAATTTGCGGATGATAATCATCTTGCCAGACCTTGTATCGCCGGCTCCCCTTTTCGCTCTCGGCAGCCTTCTTGAACACGTGGAGAAAGAGTCTTTGTCCATCCGATTCAAGCTCCCGCGAAATCTCTTTCGACGTGAATTTCTTCATGTCACGCATGACTTCATGGAACTTGACACCATCTTCTGTCTGGGCA
>CAZVSL010000414.1:0-5872 GCA_964629935.1 uncultured Calditrichaceae bacterium
TGGCTTGCGCCGCTGCCCTGGCTGCCATTGATTTTATGGTTGACAATAAGCTGTGGCAGCAGGCTGCTGAAAAAGGTGACTATCTCAAGGACAAACTCCAGAGCCAGGGGTTAAGTACGGTTCGCGAAATCCGTGGCCTTGGTTTGATGGTTGGGCTGGAGTTGAAGCAAAAAGCCCAGCCCGTCATGCGAGATTTGCTCGAGAGAGGGCTGCTCGTGTTTCCCGCCGGCTCAACCGTAATTCGAGTGTTTCCTCCCCTTACGATTTCTTACCAAGAGCTGGATGTAGTTGTAGAAAAGCTGTGTGAGGTGTTGCGGTAGATAGATTGCCAGGAAATGCCAGCACAAGAAAAATAGCGAGTGCGGCAAAATAGGATTGAGTGGGCTATAATATCGATTTTGATCGTCTAATCAATCAGACATCGTGAATTCAATCGCAGGAAAATCTCGTCTTCCAATACTTGCTTTCTTAATGGTTTATCTTTGCGTTTCAGATTGCTCGTGGCTTTATATCACCTCTGACAACGAAAAACCGGATCTCTTGATAAAGAGCTTAGTGTACTCAATTGAACGGATGCCAACAAGAAGGACAGATGGGCCCAGTCGCGTTATCCGTGGTTCACATTGCTGGTATGTTTTCGATGTTGCTGTGGAAAATAGAGGTGCATCGCCCTGGCATGGGGAGCTGATTCTATCCTACTCTTTGTCAGAATATGATTTCAGGGAGAAGAATTATGAACAATATGACAGAATTACAATCGACTCAATGGCTGTTTTGGAGTCACGGCAAACACAAGAGTATTCTTTTTCATTGCGATTGCCTTGCGCCAATGACATATTCTTGATACTCAATCCAGAATTTTTGGGTAAGACTAAAGAGTCGTTCTACCAGAACAACGAATGGGTGATAAAGAACTGACTGATCAGCATGGTCGTTCCGTAGCTTTATTGTACATATATGGAAAGATATAGCGAAATCATTGCAAAGTTACGTAAGGAAGAGCTGAGAAATATCAACTTGCTGAACTTCATGCATAACAATCCTGTTCTGAGCGTTGAGACTGCGGGGGAATCTGTACTTTTGAGAGGTCAGAGCGACCGGATATGGGTTTTCATCAGCAGCTCGCATGAAGATGAACTGAAAACCCTGAAGAACAAACTCGATGAAAGCGACAAGAGTTTTGCTGCAATCGAGGAATGGATGCTGCCGATATTGGTCGGAGACAAAGAGCTGCTCTGGCATTTGCCCATGCTCCAGTTCTACCTGCCTGAGGATGTTGTCTTGCCAACCCCTAAGTACAAGACGAGACATCTATCCTTAGAAGATGCCAAGATTTTGTATGAGAATTCTACCTATCAGGATGCGATCTCGCTAGACTACATAGAGGACCGAATTCGGCGCGGCTTCAGTGTTGGCTTGTATGAAAGAGACAGATTGGTCGCCTGGGGGCTGACACAAGATGATGGCGGCATAGGGTTTTTGCACGTGCTAAAAGATCATAGAAGAAAAGGGTATGGCTACGATGTCACTTTATCATTAGTGGAGGAAGTAAGAAAAGCCCGGGAGCTGCCATTTGCTTATATCGAAGAAGACAATGTCAGAGCCGTCAGTTTGGTAGAAAAACTGGGATTCATAAAGTACAAGAAGGTCCACTGGTTTCAACTGAAGTAGTTTGTTGAAAGATCATCATTGCGCCATCATTGTGGTCCATCAGCCTCTCACAAAACCTCGTATTCATCGTCTCTAATGATTCTCTCCGAAGTCCCATCTTCATAGTGAAAAGCCACTTTTCTTACCTGCACGGCCGGTTGCACTTCCGGGATATAGACACGATCTATATGGACGACATTTTTGGGATCGTTGAAATCCTGCGGTGAGGTGTTACCACCGAAATGGTCGCTTCTGCCGAAGGCGATGTGCAGGCCGAGTTTTTCATCCAGTAAGGTCACGCCGGTGGGTTTGATGCCGAATGGCCGCAGCACGCCAAAACCGATTTCGGCGATGTTGCCGTAAGCCGGCTCTGTCTGCAACAGCTCGCCCTCAGCATTGGAGCGCTGGCCCTCTGATTCGATGGCAACAACGCGATTGTTTTCGATGCGATAGATGACGATTTCATCGCCGAATTGCACCGGCAGCAAGCCGGCGGTCTGGCTGGTTTCATCCAGCTCGCCTTCGTAAGGCACAATAAATGACTCGCCGCTTGGCAGGTTGGTTGCGATGCCCGGTTCCCGCAACAAGCCGCTGCTGGCGTGTGCTGCACGGTGGCGTGTATCAGCGACAAAGTCGAACGTGCGGCCCTGGCATTCAAATACAAAGGTGACACGCTCAGTGCGGTCCAGCCGGTGTTTGATGTTCATGACGTGCTGGTGCACCACTTCGTAATCCAGGCCCAGGGCCGGGATCATGGCACGGCTGAAGCCTGGCATAGAGGCGGCCCGCACACCGGTTTTACGGGCGAGCATTTTCAATGGAGCCGTCGCGGAAAAATGGGTGAGCGCAAGCATGATATGAGCGTGCGCCAACTCTGTCTGGAAGTCCAGCTCTTCGCCAGCCGCGCGCACAGTGTCGAACACCGCCTGTTCGGCGTCTCCGCTCCAGTCGTATGCTGCTCCGGGGAAGTCGGCGTTGTTGCTGCCCGTGTTTTCGAAGTACAACAAACGTATGGATTCGAATGGAAAGTGTTTCTTCTCAGCCTGCAGAAATGCCAGCCATTCTGAGGCAATTTTGCGCCGGTCACGCCATACGGCAGTATCCGGTACCGTGGTGTTGGGCACATCTACCAGGATGAGCACATTGCGATCCTCCTGTTTCGGCTTGAAGACAGTGTTGAGTAGTTTTCTAAACTGGTGTGCAGTTATGTTATTTGGCATAAGCGTTGATCAAACTGGGTGTTAACATGTCATTTTCTATAGAGATGAATTTCGCCGCATCCAGAACGGACCAATGTCTTTTCCTCCACATTTTCCGATGGTGTCAGGCTTTGCGAAGCGTGCGTAGGATCACCACCAGGAGCACGGCGCCAATAAATGCAACGATGATGTTCGCGATGATGCTGGTTGCCTGATAGCCTAATTGCCCAAACAGCCAACCGCCAATCAGCGCGCCAATAATGCCGATAACAATGTCGCCAACAATACCATACCCTTTGCCGCGCATGACTTTGCCTGTCAGCCAACCGGCGATCAAACCGACAACCAACCACCATATTAGACTGCTCATGATTCCTCCTGTATTTGATTATTCCCTCGGTGTAAATTTCGCTGCGTCCAGCACGGACCAGAGGTGAATCAGCCAACCCAGCATGAAGATCCACAGCACGCCTGCGAGCACGAAGTGGACGACTGCCATGAATAGCCTGCCTTGTACCAATTGCCCAAGTCCCGGGATAAAAAAACTGGCCAGCGCCGCGACAACATTGCCTCCGGATCCCTGTCCTGCCATGCTTTCCCTCCAGTGTTTTCGTTGATTCCGATTTCCGAATTGCGGACTTGTGCTGTCTACTCCCGCGCCTCGGGAACAATAGTAAACGTCTTCATCTCACCGTCGCGCTTCGCTACGATCTCCACGGGCTCGCCGATCTTCACCGCATCGATGGCGTAGGTGTAATCGTAAATATTGGTTATTTCTTTGCCAGCGAATTTCACGATGATGTCGCCGCCTTGCAAGCCGGCTTTGTCTGCCGGGCCGCCGCTGCTGACCCCGGAGAGTTTGACGCCTTCCGTGCCCTCGGTGGCGTAGTCCGGGATAGTGCCGAGATAGGCGCGCATTGACTCGCGTGCGCCCGCCTGACTCCGGGTTCTTTCTACTTTTACGTAGTCCGGAGCTGTCTCTGCCTGTGCCAGATCTGTGATGATTGTCTTCACGAACCTGGTTATGCGCTCGAGCCCGGCATAGTTGAGGGTCTCAGGGTCATCGGTCGGACGATTGTAATCTTCGTGGCTGCCTGTAAAGAAGCTCAACACCGGCACGCCTTTCGGATAGAACGCTGTGATATCAGTGGGCTGATACGGATCATCCTGAATGATGAGATTGAAACCGGCAGCAACATTGCGTTTTTCCAGGATCTTGCGCCACACCGAAGACGAGCCCGTACCCTGAACGATGAGTTTGTTCTCGTTTAGCCTGCCGACCATATCGAGATTGAGATAGGCTGCAATCTTGTCAATCGCGATTGGCGGATCATCTGCAAAAGCGGAAGAGCCTATGATGCCGAGCTCCTCGCCTGACCAGAGTGCAAAAATGACGTCTCGCTGGAAGTGGTCTGGTTTGTCCTGCTGCAATTTGGCCAGCGCTGCTGCCAGTTCGAGCACTGCAGCAGTGCCGGAAGCGTTGTCATCCGCGCCGTTATGAATTTGACCCTCCTCGCCCTTTCTCGCCAACGAGCCGATTTCTCCATAACCGATATGGTCGTAATGTGCACCGACCACGATCGCCTCACCATCAGGATTGTTTTCGGCTCGCAGGATGCTTAGTACATTGTTATCCGCCTTCTTGATGCGCTTGACGCCAGTTTGCATCCTGACACGCACGCCTTGCAGCGGGAATGCGCCCTCAAAATGCGGATTCTCGAGGTCCAGCTCGCTTTGTACCTGCGCCAGGTCTTTACCGGCAGCAGCAAACATGTCTTTAGCTACTCTGCCACTGATTGAGACCGCCACAATGCCTGAGGTCGCCGCAGTCCGGTCATAGGAGAGTGAGACCAGCTCGCCAGCTTTCGGGGAGTTGGGTCCGCTGACGACCAGCACGCCTTTGGCGCCATGTTCGCGCGCAACCATCGCTTTGTAGCGCAAGCCCGCGTAGCGGTTGAGTTTCTGGCGACGCGCCATGTCCACCTCTTCAGGTACAAAACGCAGGATCATCACGATCTTGCCTTCCACGTCAAGCCCGGCGTAGGAATCCGCGCCCTCACCCATATCGCCCGGTACGGACAGGCCGTAGCCGGCAAACACGACCTCGCCTTCGACCGTCTCGTCGGTGGTAAAGGCCAGCGGACGGAAATCTTTGTCCGCTTTGTACTTACGTGCGCCCTCAGGAAGCGTAACTTCAAGGTGATTGTGATCCGGTTTCAGCTCGACGCCAGCGGTGAAGTCGAATTCTCGTAGATAGGTACCATCTTCGCCAAAAGGCGCAATTCCCACTTCTTTGAAGCGCGCGATACTGTACTCTGCCGCCAGTTTCGTGCCCATGGTGCCGGACATTCTGCCTGCCAGCTTATCCGATGCCAGGTAGCTGACCATGGACTCCAGGTCTGTGCTGCTGATCTGCGGAGAGAAGGACGCATCATTCTCACTTCCGTTTGCGCCCGTCTCTGGCAAGGCAGCGGTCGCTTTCTCTGTCTGAGCTTCGGCAGTTTGCCCGGAATTGCGTACCGGCGCCGCCGCGAGCGCTTCCAGAGCAGCCTGGTGGTCCCAGTCGGCAATAAAAAGCTGAGACTTGCCGCTGCTGGTGCGGTTGCTGGTCCACGATAGCTTTTGGCCATCGGGCGAGAAAACCGGCAAGCCGTCAAAGCCATCGGTAAAGGTCACGCGCACAGGTTCTTTGCTTCCTTGTGCATCGACCATGAATAGTTCGAAATTTGAGAAGCCGAGCTTGTTGGAGGCAAAGGCGATATATTCGCCGGAGGGATGGTAATAGGGCGCCCAGGACATGGATTTGAAATCCGTGACCCGGCGAATGTCGCTGCCGTCGCGCGCCATGGTGTAGATATCTGCGATGGCGCTGTTTTCTTCAAAATGGCGCCAGACAATACGCTCGCCATCCGGCGAGAAAAACGGCCCGCCGTCATATCCCGGCCAGTCTGTCAGGCGTATCTGGTTGGAGCCATCGGCGTTCATGAGGTAAATTTCACCGAAATAGGCAGGGTCGACTTCCA
>CAZVSL010000415.1:0-5869 GCA_964629935.1 uncultured Calditrichaceae bacterium
AATAGAGGCGATGTTGGCAAACCGAGTCGATGGTTTGTTCGTGGCTTTATCCAGAACGACCACTCAGTTCACACATTTTGAAAAAGTAGTTCAGAGAGGCGTGCCGCTGATTTTTGTTGACCGGGATTGCAAAGGTTTTCAAGCAAATAAGGTTCTTGTAGATGACTACGAAGGAGCCTTTAAGGCGGTTGAGCACTTAATTCAGACAGGCCGCAAAAGAATCGCTCACCTAAAGGGCTCAGACAATATCTCTGTTTCATTTCATCGCCTAGATGGATATCTCAAAGCCCTCCGGAAGTATGGTCTTCCCGTTCGTGATGAATTGATTGTACCGGCAGGTTTCACGACAGACGGCGGTGAGGCTGCAGCAAGGTGTCTCTTGAACAAGGAGATTCACTTTGATGCTGTTTTTGCGGCCAACGATAACATCGCCATCGGCGCCATGCACCTCATATCAAAATCAGGATACCGGATCCCGGAAGATATTGCCATTGTTGGCTTCGATAATGAGCCGCACTCAGCTTATTTGAATCCACCCTTAACGACTGTTTCCCAACCTGTCTATGAGATAGGTCAGCAAGCAGCGCAGTTGTTTTTGCAACAGGCCTCCAGTGAACGGGCGTCAACAGATCTTGAAAAAGTCGTGTTGTCTTCAAGGCTCATCGTTCGTGAATCGTCCCTTAGAGCGGCTGTAATCTCATCAGAGAACTAGCACGACTTTCTGGCGCAGCAAGCCCAATCTTTTTTCAAACGTTTGCAAAAAGATTCTTGTTTCTTTTCTGTGTTGTTTGTGTAAATTGAGCATAAGGCAATTGTTTTTGCTGAGTTTAAAAACTTGAATTAGTCCTACCAGGAGAAACATCATGAACGGCTTAATGCTCACCGCTGAAAGAGAACCCCGACCGGGTTATCAGCTAAATGATTTTGAGAAAAAAACCGGAAAGGCCATCACTGGATCCAGCGTCTGGAGAAATCCAAAAATACAAGTCGATACAATTGATGACCCAAAGCCGGGTCCTGATGATGTTCTTATTCACATCAATTACTGCGGCATTTGTGGCTCAGATATCCATTTCTATGAAACTGATCAGGATGGCTACATGTTGTACCCCGGCTTAACAAAGTTTCCCGTTGTAATCGGCCATGAGCTGTGCGGCACAGTTGAAGAAGTTGGCAAGAACGTAAAGAACCTGGGGGTTGGTTCGATGGTTACTTGCGAGGAAATGATCTGGTGCGGCCACTGCGTCCCATGCCGCAACGGATTCCCAAATCACTGTACGAACCTGGAAGAAATTGGATTTACGATCAACGGAGGCTTCGCTGACTATCTGGCCATAAATGCCAAATACTGCTGGCCCATCGACGCCATTCTGGAACGTTACTCAGACCGGGAAAAGGCGCTGCAGGCGGCGGCTTTTTGTGAACCAACTTCGGTCGCGTATAATGGGATATTCATCAGGGGAGGTGGATTCCAGCCCGGCGCAAATGTCATGGTCTACGGAGCAGGTCCAATTGGCCTGGCTGCCATTGCTCTGGCACGAGCTGCGGGAGCAGCTAAAATATTTGCCTTCGAAGTGAATGAAAAACGCCGGCATCTTGCACAAACACTTGGCGCTGATGATGCCTTTGACCCGGTTTCATTCAAAGGCAAAGAGAAAGAGGCCCGCAATCTTATCTTTGACCTGACGGATGGCGAAGGAGCAGATATGCATGTCGAATGTGCAGGCGCCATGGCAAACACAGTCCCTGTGATGGAATCGTCTCTGGCTATCAATGGCAAAATTATCATCATCGGCCGTGCAGCCGACAAGATCCCGATGTACCTTGAGAATTTACAAGTCCGGCGTAGTCAAATTTTCGGTTCACAAGGTCACAGTGGACATGCTATTTTCCCCGGCGTGATTCGCCTCATGGCTGCCGGTCGTATTGACATGACAAAGGCTGTTACCAAAATAGCTACGCTGGAAAATGCCGTTGAGGCAATCGATAATCTTTCCAAAACGCGATCAGACGGAAAGATCCATGTTAGATTCCACTAAGATGAGATGAAATATGAATCGTAAAAAGTGAAAGGTTTAAATGATGAAAGAATCGAAATGGCTTGAATCCAACCGGCCGGATATAAGATTTGAAGACACTCCGGTAGGCAGACTGAAAAAAGAGATTTGGGAGGCACCTGATGAAAAGATTGATCAAATCCTGACGGATTATGATATTCCGTCTCCTTCTGAGCTTGGCAAGATCGGCACCTATGTGCAAAATACGGTACGGCAGCGCGTCATTGAAAACCGGCGCAAGAATGATATCATTTTCATCCCACTGGGGACGACTGAAAATCATGGGATCCACACCATCACCCACCTGGACAACTTCATGGTGACTCAAATCCTGGAAGGCGTGCGACGATTCACATTGAACCAGGGGCGTCCCATAAATTTGGCTTACTCTCCTCTCAATTACGGCGCGCATCCGCATCATCATATAGGCATGCCCGGCACGGTTCATCTCGACGAAGACACTGTCCGAAAGATCCTGATAAACGTCATGTTAGGTCTCTGGAATGATGGCTTTAGAAAAATCATCATGGTCAACAACCACGGCCAGCAGTGGGTGCTGGAGTCGGCAGTTCAAGAGTTCCAGAAAACCTACAATCTGCCAGGCATATTTTGGACTATTGACTGGCATCGCGCAGTGAGAGAATTTTTCCGCACCAAAGGTCGCGGTGGCCCTTACGATACCGATTTTGTGCATGCAGACGAGGCGGAGACAGCGGTTATTCGATTGTTGTGTGGCGAAGAATCATGTGACATGAAGATTGCTGAAGAAACCGATCCTCAGGGCTATCTGCCAGACGGACATTTCGATAAAGCCGTGGACCCCTACCAACGTCCCATGAGCTGGTCTGAAGGTCAGGGGCATTCGCCAATCGAGCTGTCAAGCATGCCGGAGGGCGTATTTGGCAGGCCACGACTGGGTGAGCCTGAGAAAGCCAAACGCTGTATCGCGGCTATTCTGAAATATCTAACCCTCATCAATGACCAGATACTGGACCGGTTTCCTGCCGGCGAAGTACCTCCGGTTGAGGAAACGACGTTGCGTACCCAAAAAGAGCTCGAACCCTACTTAAAAGAACCGTTAAGCCCTGGCTGGAAACCAGTCTACGCCTTGCCTAAGTTAACAGGTGCGTCATACTGACTTTAGCGAAGACCAGACACCTTCATTTCTTTGGAGGCGAATGTTAAGAAATGGCCGGTCTTGGCTATAGCGGAGTGGAGTTGGCTGTGGACGTATATTATGTCAGGGTATGTGGAGAGCAAGTGTTTTTGTTCTTGAGTTGTCCGTTTGGCCGTGCTTGCAATCAGATAGACTTTCGTTGGGTTACATTATTTATAGGGCAACGAAATCTATAGCAAATCGCTACGGTTACTTTTTTTATGAGTCAATCCGCCAGACCACGTTATCCACAAAAATACTTGCTATTCTCAAAGTTATTATTATATTAGCTGCCGTGTTGTTTCCGGAATCATTGCTTGCCGGGGTGGTGAAATTGGCAGACGCGCTGGACTCAAAATCCAGTGGACTTCGGTCCGTGAGGGTTCGAGTCCCTCCCCCGGCACACTAATTCCCCTCTTTACGATACCATCTATTGAACAATTCCTTAGCCTCTTGACTCAAAGACTCGCGATACTCTCGATCACGCTTTTGTCGGCGCTGGCATTTTTTGTCCTCGGCGTTCCGTTATGGACCCTCGCCGGGCTGTTGCTGGTCACCTTGCTCACCCGCTTCCGTGTGCGCTCCCGCGATATGGGACGCTACTTCGAGATGCTGCTCGTTTTTCTGGCGGTCTGGTTCTTTATTCGTGAGCTGAACATCGGCTATCCCTATTCACTGATCTTGATTCTCGCCATATTGGTGGCGCTTATTTTTTATGAGGGCCCGGAATGGGGCGCGTTCTATTTTGGCGCCGGCCAGACCGGCCGGTATTTCAGGCAGGCGCTGGCAGCCGCAGTTGTGTTTACCATTCTGTTTGGCGCGTTCCTGCTTTACGATTTCGATATTGCCGAGAATCCGGCGCCCTATCGTTGGCCGCTGGATGTGGCGGTGATTGCAGGCATCGGATTCGCGCTGTATGCAGCATTGATGCATGAAATCCTGTTCCGCAGCTTCATCTACCAGCGTGCGGTTGCAGCCACCGATGATGCATTCGCCGTGGTTGTGCAGGCTTTGTTCTATGGTCTGATGTATTACAATATTCCGGCGACAAATGGGCCGCAAGGCGTGGTGCTCGGAACCTTGTTTGGCCTGACGCTCGGCTATCTCGTCAAAAAAAGTGATAGCATTTATCTTTCTCTGTTTGTAAATTTTATCGTGGTTCTGGTAATCTTCATGGAATTGCTTGTCCTTGGAAAGATTTACACATCTTAAGCTCCGGCCTCCGGCGCCCGCCAAGTTTATCGTGGCTGCAACGTATCGCGACGAGAGGCTGTTAACCGCGGCGCTCAAAGGCGTTTGTGAGCGGTATGGCGAGGTCGAACACCGTTCATCTGATTTCGTTTTCGATCATACCCGCTATTATGAAAAGGAGATGGGAACGGATTTGCGCAAGCAGTTCTTCAGCTTCACCCAAACAAGGGAGCCGGAAGAGCTGGTAGAATTCAAGTTGTTGACTATGGCGCTTGAATCGGAATTCGCACAGGAGGGCAGACGCCGGGTTAACCTCGATCCGGCATATCTTGAGTTGGCCAAACTTGTCGTGGCTACCAGCAAGAATTTCAGCCATCGGATTTATATTGGCAAAGGCGTGTACGGCGACGTGCAACTGCAATTTCGGGACGGGCGGTTTGTGCCGAATGAATGGACCTACGGAGATTATCGGAGTCCCTTGGTCATCAACTTCCTGGAAACCGTTAGGCATACGTACCATCGACAGTTGGAACAAGCATGAGCCAACTCTCATACAAAGAGGCAGGCGTTGATATCGAACGAGCGGAGGAAAGTACCGCACGCATCAAGCAATACGCTGCTGCCACGCACAATAATCAGGTGCTGAAAAGCGTTGGGCTCTTTTCGGGATTTTTCGAGCTGCCGCTGAGCAACTACCGACAGCCGGTGCTGGTGTCCAGCATCGATGGTGTGGGCACGAAAGTTAGGGTGGCGGAGATGGCCGGCGCTTACGAAACCCTGGGCCACGACATCGTGAACCACTGTATCAACGATATCGCCGTCTGTGGCGCAGACCCGCTGTTTTTTTTGGACTATTTTGCCGCCGACCGGCTGGATGGCGCTATTCTGGAATCCATCATAAAAGGCATGTCGATTTCGTGCCAGCAGGCAGGCTGTGCGCTCGTGGGGGGCGAAACCGCCGAAATGCCAGGCGTCTATGCGCCCCGGAGCTACGATTTGGCCGGCGCCATCGTTGGCGCGGTAGAAAAGTCGGCAATAATCGATGGCTTGAATATCCGCGCCGGAGACCGGTTGCTCGGCTTGCCCTCCGACGGTTTGCACACAAACGGCTATTCCCTGGCGCGTAAAGTCCTTTTCGAAAAAAAGCAATATGCGGTCAGCGAATACATCGCAGAACTCGGGAGTACACTGGCCGAAGCATTGTTGAGGCCGCATAAGAGCTATCTAAAAACCATTCGCAACATCAGGAAGCTGGCCGGTGTCAAGGGCATTGCGCATATCACAGGTGGAGGAATTGTGGCCAACACGCAGCGTCTGTTGGCTGACGAATTGGCCCTCGCAATAGATTGGGATGCGTGGCAGCAGTCAGCCATTTTCGATTTGATTCAGAGAGAAGGCGACATCTCCACCGAAGAAATGCGCAGAGTATTCAACCTAGGCATTGGCCTTGTGCTGGTCGTGGCGG
>CAZVSL010000416.1:0-4133 GCA_964629935.1 uncultured Calditrichaceae bacterium
CTAAAAAGGCAGATTCGTGAATAAACCAGGCTAGCGATAAATCGATTGGTTTGAGTACAAAAGGACAGCCTTTTTTTGAATTCGGTATCAAACGAGGAGGTGGAACGGCAGGGTTATTCCAGGAGGCCCTCTACAACGTCGAGTAGTTCCTGGCCGGGGATGGGTTTTTCAAACAGCGCATGGGCGCCGAGTTTTGCCGCGACAGTCAACGGAACAGCGGCTCCGATTCGCTGGCCGCCGCCTGAGATTGCGACAATTTTGACATGAGGAAACCTGCGCCGCAGCAAGCCGATGGTTTCGATGCCGTCTTGCTCGGGCATGACGATATCCGTGATGACCAAATCAGGTTGCGCTTCCTGGCACAACTGAAGTCCGACTTTGCCGTTGTGCGCAGAAACTGTCGCGTAGCCAGCTCTTTGCAGGAGCTTAGCCAGCATTTGCCGAAACGCCAGATCATCATCGATGACCAGGATCTTGGTCGCTTCCCGCTTTTCAGAATCCACGTCCGTCTCCAAATACTTTTCGCATTATCTCATTTTACTCAGTGCTTTCATTGAGACAAGTACGTGTATCGGCAGATCGAACAAAAACTAAATCAGTAAAACTTTGGAAAACTGGCGGGATCGTATTCGTGCATCAGGTCATAGACACTTTCAAAAATCAGCTCGACGTTCGGCTTGGAGAAATAGTCGCCGTCCGAGCCGAATGCCGGCCGGTGCGGTTTGGCGGAAATCGTCAGCGGCTTTGAATCCAGCCATTCGTAGCCGTTTTGTCTCTCGATTACTTCCTCCATCATGTAGGCTGTGCCACCGCCGGGCACGTCTTCATCAATAAATACGATGCGGTTGGTCTTTTTGAGGGAATCCAGAATTTTGCCGTGGATATCGAATGGCAGGAGCGAGCGGACATCGATGACTTCGGCGTCGACGCCGACTTTGCTCAAATGCTGTGCAGCATCCATTGCCAGCCGGCAACAGGCGCCATAGGTTGCGATGGTGACATCGCTGCCTTCCTTCAGCACTTCCGGCACACCCAGTGGAATGGTGAATTCAGCAATATTGTCGGGCATGGTTTCTTTGATGCGGTAGCCGTTGAGCACTTCGACGATGATGCCCGGATCATCTGATTGCAGCAGCGTGTTATAGAAGCCGGCGGCTTGCGTCATGTCGCGTGGCGCCAACACGTGCAGGCCGCGCAGCAAGTGCAACATGGCCGCCATCGGCGAGCCGGAGTGCCAGATGCCTTCCAGTCTGTGGCCGCGCGTGCGGATGATGACCGGCGCTTTCTGGCCGCCTTTCGTGCGCCAGTGCAGCGTTGCCAGGTCATCGGACATGATTTGCAGAGCATAGAGCACATAGTCCAGATATTGAATCTCAGCGATCGGCCGCAGACCGCGCATGGCCATGCCGATGGCCTGCCCGATGATGGTACATTCACGAATGCCGGTATCGCTGACGCGCAGCTCGCCATACTTTTTCTGCATGCCGCGGAAGCCCTGGTTGACGCCGCCCAATACGCCCACATCCTCGCCAAAAGCGATGACGCGCGGGTCGCGCTTAAAGGCCGCATCAAAACAATGATTGAGCAGCTCAAACCCATTTACCGATTTAGATTTATCGGAGTACAACGGCTTGATTTCCTTAACATCCAGCGCAGACTCTTTTGAAGTGCTATACAGATGCGAGCTGAACCGCGCCTCATTTGTTGCAGCATACCTCGTTTTCCAGTCGATCAGCTTTTGCTTGCCGGGCATGTTTTCATCCTTGGCGATGATAAGCGCGTCCCGCACCACCGGAGCGATATTGCGGCGCAGGAGATGAGGCGGGCTCGCAAGCTGATGGCGCAGCTTCTGCAACTCATCTGCATGCACAGACTCGCGCGCCATTTCGTCCAGAAGCTCCAATACCTGGTCGCGCTCCTCGAGGATCGGGGATTGAAATGCTTTCCATGACTCATCGCGCATGCGGGCCACTGCGCGGGCATCTTCTTTCTCATATTCTTCCAGCTTTTCAGCGGAGCAGATGCCCTGCTTGATTATCCACTCTCTCATCTTGCGGATGCCGTCGTGCTCCTTTTCCCACTGTAGTCGCTCTTTGGACTTGTAGCGCTCATGACTGCCTGAGGTTGAATGCCCCTGCGGTTGGGTAATTTCCACCACATGGATGACGGCCGGGATGTGTTTGCTTCGAACGTGGTCCACTGCTTTCATGTAAGTCTTCACCAGCTCGGGATAGTCCCAGCCTTTGACTTTGTAGATTTCGTATCCTTGTTTTTTACCGGAATCGTGCTTGAAGCCGGCCAGCAGCGCCGAAATATCCGATTTTATCATCTGATAATCATTGGGAACGGAGATGCCATAATCATCATCCCAGATCGAGAGCAGCGCCGGCGCCTTGAGCACACCGATGGCGTTGAGCGCTTCCCAGAACATACCTTCCGCACAGGTGGCATTGCCGATGGTGCCAAATGCGACCTCATTGCCACCTTTTGAGAATTGGCTGAATTCCTTGAGCTCAGGCAGCTCGCGATACAGGCGCGAGGCATAAGCCAGGCCGACCAGGCGCGGCATCTGCGAGCCGGTGGGTGAAATGTCCGACGAGGTATTGCGCATTTCAGCGAGGTTTTTCCAACTGCCGTCCGGGTTGAGACTGCGTGTTGAGAAATGGGCATTCATGCAACGGCCGGCCGTTGCCGGGTCAAATTTCTCATCCGCGTGAGCGTAAAGTTGTGCGAACAACTCATTGATGTTGGTCATGCCTGCCGCCAGCATGAAGGTTTGATCGCGGTAGTAGCCGGAACGAAAATCACCCTTCCGGAAAACTTTGGCCATGGCAAGCTGCGGCACTTCCTTGCCATCGCCAAAGATGCCAAATTTTGCTTTGCCGCTCATGACCTCACGCCGGCCCAAAAGGCTCATCTGGCGGCTGCGAAATGCGATGCGATAGTCTTCTATGATCTCCTGGTAACTGAGCGTGATGCCCTTGATTTTGATCTGCTCGTTGCTCCCCGTCTTTGTTTTCTTACGCGTTTCACTCTTTGCAACGCTCATATAATTCTCTCCATCTTTGGGGGTTTTCTATCCTGAAAAATTCAAAATCTGGCTTAATCCTGCGGTAAGACTCAACAAACATGGCCTTAGGCGAATCATTCGAGGAAGTGTCGCTTTCCGTCTCACCCGGCTCGAAGTCATGAAACGCACCCTTAATTAACAAAATCTCCCTATCAAAATCAAGCAATGTGCGCGCTGAGCGCTGCAATCAAAAACCTTGACTTAAAGCAAGAACTATCCTACTTTGTTTCTTTCTTGTCAAACAGTGGCGCAGTTAGCGCCCTGCCATCCCATCACTTCAATATCGAAACAGCGAAAGCCAATGCAATAACCAACGTGAAGGAAATAGTATATGAAAAAAGCCCGCTTCTTCATCCCGCAACTCTTGATCGCAGTGATTATCCTGGCTTCAAATGCTCAATCCGGAGAAAACCACTGGCCGGCATGGGGCGGACCGAACCGCGATTTTACCGTGACCGATGCCGGCTTGCTGCTGCCTGATGAGCAATATGAGCTCAAGGTAGTGTGGCGGAAACCCCTGGGTTCCGGCTACTCA
Organism: uncultured Calditrichaceae bacterium; assembly: GCA_964629935.1. Classification (GTDB taxonomy): domain Bacteria; phylum Zhuqueibacterota; class Zhuqueibacteria; order Oceanimicrobiales; family Oceanimicrobiaceae; genus CAZVSL01. Next base: position 3,606 of record CAZVSL010000416.1, read on the forward strand.
GCAGTCTCGGTGAAAAATGGCGTGGCGGTCACGCTGTTCGCCGGCAACGATTTCGACTACGCGGCTGCGTTCTCGGCAGAGGACGGCAGCGAGCTCTGGCGCTTCAAGATCGATTCCACATTCCTGGGACGCTACGGCTCGCACAACGGCCCGATTTCAACGCCGCTGCTGACCGACACCCGGGTCGTCGGCCTCAGTGCTGCCGGAAGGTTGTTCGCGCTCGACTTTTCCACCGGTGAATTGGTTTGGGACACGCACCTGGTGCACGTCCACGGCGCCGAGCAGCCATTCTACGGTTTTGCCACCTCACCCGTGGCGCATGGCGAGGTCCTGATGGTCGAAACCGCCGGCAGCCACGGGAATGCCATCACAGCCCTTGATGTGAATTCCGGCACAATTCTGTGGCAGGCCAGCGATGATACCGTAGCGTATCAGTCGCCAACGTTTATTTCCGGCGTCGGCCCCAATCATTTTGTCGGCATCACAAATCGCGGGATTTACGGGCTGCGCCCCGAAAGCGGCGCGCTG
>CAZVSL010000416.1:4143-4877 GCA_964629935.1 uncultured Calditrichaceae bacterium
GTGGTGAGCCGGGCTCCATGGCAGCAGGCAGCGGCAACCTCGTCCCAGCCGGAGAGAATCGCTACTTCCTGAAGAACAAGTACAACGGCGGCATTCTCATGCAACTGGACTATGCCAACGAAAGCTATCAAACCCGCGAGGTCTGGGCTACTGATGATATCAAACGAACGTACATCGTGCCTGTCTATCACGATGGCTATTTATACGGATACAACAGTCGGATTTTTAACTGCGTGGATGTCGCAAGCGGCGAACGCGTCTGGCGCTCACGCGATCCCGGCGACGGGCTGCCGATCATCGTGGATGGCTACCTTGTCGTCATTACCAAGAATGGCAGGCTTTCCCTGGCGCCGGCTTCGCCCGAGGGCTACCAGGAAGTCGCAAGTCTCGACCTGTTCGATTCGCACGTCTGGTCCCCGGCGAGCCTGGCCGATGGCAAGCTCTTTTTGCGCAGCATGGATGAAATCGCCAGCATCGAGATCGTGCCGGCAGCAACGAAAACGGATGTGGCGCAGGCAGAGCAAGGCAAGATCCCCGGCACTGAGTTCGCGAACTTCGTGGCGCAGGTGGAGCAGGCCGCGGACAAACAGAAACTGATAGATGAGTTCATGGCGCGCCAGCAGCGCTTCCCGGTCATCGAAGGCGACACGCTGGTGCATTTCATCTATCGCGGCGAGGCGGATGAGCTGTCGTTGCTGGGCGATATCGTGGGCTGGCGCTATGACCATCCCATG
>CAZVSL010000416.1:4887-5869 GCA_964629935.1 uncultured Calditrichaceae bacterium
GCACAGACCTGTTTTACTATTCTTCCGCGCTCGAATCCGATGCCAGGCTCGCCTACAAATTCATGCATGACCTGCAGACCCCAATCATCGACTCGCTCAATACAGACCGTGTCACGCCCACAATCTTCTTCGGCGAGGCCAATTATTTCAGCATGCCCGACTGGCGAGCGCCTGACCATTTGCAGGCGCAGGAAATTTCAAAAACGGGCCAGATCGATTCGCTGCAATTTAGCAGCGAAATTTCAGACAGCACGCGCACCATCGAAGTCTACCTGCCGCACGGTTACCATGACAGCGACGAAACTTACCCGGTAGCGTACATTCACGGCGGCCAGGGCGCGCGGCAGTTGGGACAGATGAAGTCGTCTCTGGACTATCTTGTGGACCGCACGGTTGCGCCGGTAATTGTGGTGTTTCTGCCAACTACCTACGGCTCCGGCTACAGCGAGTTCGTCGGACGTTGGCGCGATAAAAATGCCAGAATTTTTGTCGAAGAAATCGTGCCTTTGATCGACCGTACCTATCGTACCATACCTGATGCTGAAAACCGCGCCAACATTGGTGTGCTGTCAAGCGGCTTCATGGCCTTTTATGCCACGTTCAAGCATCCCGATATGTTCAGCAAATTGGCGGTACAATCCATGTACTGGGACGAAAAGGAACAGAATGAGCAGCAGGACCTGATCGCCCACAGCGGTAAACGCCCGCTGAACATCTATCTTGCCTGGAGCACCTACGATCTGCGCAGCCCCCTGGAATCCGTGGATGTCAGAGCATGGAGCCACGACTTCGCCAAATTGCTGCACAAAAATGGCTACGATTTCACCGGCGGCGAAGTACAAGAAGGAACCGGCTGGTTTAGCTGGAAAAATCGCACACACAAGATGTTTGAAACGCTGTTTGCGAAATAGGCGGAGATAATTAGCAAAACAGTGCTTCACTACAAGATTCTCGAAAAACTCGGCGCAAGCAAGGCAGAAGC
>CAZVSL010000417.1:0-5868 GCA_964629935.1 uncultured Calditrichaceae bacterium
ATTTCAGCCTGGCCAGGCTCGTGGAACAACCGGCGATAACGGCGATCACAAAGAGTGCCAGACTCGGAACGATCGCCTATATGTCACCAGAACAGTGTCTGTGCTATAGCATCGACCATCGCGCCGATATCTGGGCGTTTGGTGTGGTGCTGTATGAGATGCTAACTGGCCGCCTGCCATTCGATGGCGATGTCGACCAGGTGATACTCTACCAGATACTCAGTGAGCAACCACAGCCGATCTCCCGTGAAGGAATTCCTTCCGGCTTGCTACAACTGGTTGACACGTCACTGGCCAAAGATCCGGACGACCGGTACCAGCGAATCGACAAGGTCTTGGCTGAACTGAAAACCCTCAAAGAGCAGCTTCAATACAGCACCGCCCTCAAAAGTCCTGCGATTAAGAGAGATGAATCGCTTCCGGGACTTGCCGTCCTGCCTTTTTCAAATTTACGCAGTGAGCCCGAAACCGATTTCCTCGGATTTGCATTGGCCGCCCAGATAATTGGTGTTTTGGACTATCTGAAAAACATTTTGGTGCGACCGGCAAGTACGGTGCGTCAGTTTCAAAACCAGATAGTAGACGCCCCCACCGCCGGACGCGAGCTGCGGGTGGATTTCATTCTAACCGGCTACTATTTGAAAGAAGCTGAGGTGATACGCCTAAATATTGAACTTGTCAATGTTCACTCAGAGAAGATAGTCTGGCGAGAGGCTATTAAGGAAAAATATGAGAACGTATTCAAATTGCAGGACATCGTTTCAGAGAAAGTGATGCGCGGTTTGGAGATTCAATTCTCCCACGACGAACGCTCACGCATGCAATTCGATATTCCACAAAATCCCCTGGCTTACGAATATTATCTGAGGGGCATCTCCGCTCCATCGACCATTCCGGGCGATCAACACGCTCTTGAAATGCTGCAAAATTCAATTCAATTGGATCCCACCTATGCTCCTGCCTATGCCGAAATAGGCTCGCGCACACAAAGCCTTGGAAACCTGGCCATTCATTACGAATTGCACCAAGAAAAAATTAATGAAGCTGAGCAAGCATATTTAAAAGCGTTATCACTCAACAATGAATTGCTCAGTGCACTCTCATATTTAAGCATGCTTTACACTGAGACAGGTAGAACCGAAAAGGCTTATGAGCTCACGAGACAAATGCTGCGGATAAACCCCAATAATGCGTTCTGCTATTTTGCTCTCGGTTATGTCTACAAATATGCCGGCATGCTCAAGGCCTCTGAACGAGAATTTGACAAAGCTCTTGCGCTCGATCCCAAAAATCGCAGATTCCGATCCGCTGGCTTAACATACTTTTATCTCGAAAAATACGAGAAAGCCATAGCAGCTTTTGATCTGGATCCCGAGAGCAATCTTAACATTTACTATAAAGGGGAGATCTGTTTGCGTCAAAATCAACCACAACGGGCGCTGGAATATTTTGAACGTGTCATTGCCCTGGAGCCAGAGGGACACTATGGGCTGAAGGCGAAAGGGAAAATTGCATTTTTAGAAGGCAATATTGAGAAAAGCTTACGATTCACGCGCGAATGGGAGACTTTAATACCCTGTGATGGCGAGGATTGGTTGACCCTCGCGGAAAACTATAGTCTGGCCGGCGATAAAGCCGGCTGTGCGCGGACTCTTCGAAAAGCGATTGCCGTTGGGTTTTTCAACTATCCGTTCATGTTAAAAGACTCTTTTCTTGACCCGGTTCGAGGCGACCCGGAAATTCAACGTGTTTTGGAGATGGCCAACGCCAAGCACGAAGCCTTTAAAGCGAAATTCTTTTAGCTTGAGTCATTCACAAATCGATGTGCTTCGCTGTTACTGTTGCGATGAGAACCAACCCACCGTTGCGGTATGGTCAACGACCGTAGGCGCCAGGAGTGACCTTTCAAGTAGTCACCGTTTTGAGAGACCTTCGATCATGAACAAACTTTTCAAAGCAGCCGGGACGATCCTGGTCACGGTCATTGGCGCCGTGATTGTCTTCTATCTCACGCGACCCGGCGAACCCGTGCGTGAGCACTGTGGATCCGGACCAAAATTTGCTCACTCGCCTCCGCCCAGATACCGCGCCTGAATCTCCTGCCATCTCGGTTCATCCAACACGCGTAGAATGAACCGGTTAATGGGTTCTCGCAACTCACTTTGCGGCGGCAGGGCAATGCCATAAAACTGGTTTTCGAAACGCTGGGGCAACACGCGCACAGTTTCGGGATGGTCATGCTTTGCCAGATAACGCAGGATGGGCGCATCATATACCATGGCATCCACGCGGCCCTCTGCCACGGCCTGCACGCCGGCGACCGGGGTCGCAACGCTGCGATGGAGGATATTGAGCGTGCGCAGATAGGCTTCGCTGCTGGATTCTGCCACGGTTGCCACGCGCACGTTGGGCAGATCGCCGGGGCCTTCAACGGCATGCTCAAGCTCCGTGACTGTCAGCGCTGAGGTTATGGCCGCTGTAAAACTGGAAATGAGGATCAGGGCGCCGAACATCCAGACGACTGCCAGCAACCGTCCGGCAGTCGTGGCCGGCGCTTTGTCGCCATAACCCACGGTCGTCATGGTCACTGCCGCCCACCAGAAGCCGGCGCCAATGCCTTTCAGTGAATCCGTATCAAAGTGCTCGGGATTGCGCCGGCGTTCAAAGAGCCACGCCAGAAAACCGACGAGCAGCAGCAAGAGCACCAGGGCAGCCACGACTTTAAGAAACGTCATTGAAAAAAAGCGTCGCGCCACCCCAAGCCAGCCGGCCTGGCTCTCGTATGACGTAGCAATGCCCAGCCCGGCCACATAATAAGGATGGCTAAAATCCACCTCTTGCTCGCGGTCGTCGGTCATGCTGATCGCTGCCACTGCCAAGTCAACGCTGCCAGCGCTAACTTCTGTGATAAGCTCGGTAAGGTCCAGTTCACGGAATTCATAGCTCACCTGCAGTTCCTCCGCAAGATCCTGCCACAGGTCAATGCTGATGCCGGTCCAGTTGCCGGAGGAATCTTTCATGGCAAACGGCGGCGCTTCTTTGGTGCCAACGATCAAGTGTGTTGACTGCTGTGGCTGGACTGGCGTGGCAAAAAGTGCAATCAGGAGTAAAAAAGTAACCTTAGAAACTGGCTGGTTCAAAGTCACCATTTTCGGTCTTTCACAGATTCACTTCCTTTTGCGTTTGTCCCGGATATAGATCGCTTTGGACTGCCCGTCGGACGACACCCGCTCATCTTTGTCGAACAAGTTCAAGGCAATCGCGATCTCGCCGAGTTTTTTGTAACCGTAGTTTCTGGGGTCGAATTCCGGGGACTGTTTCGCGATATAGCTGCCGACCGTGCCCAACTGGGCCCAACCGCTCTCATCGGAGGCCGCCTCGATCGCGTTTCTGAACAGGGCTACCAATTTTGTGTCGCGCTTAAGCTCCTGTGGCCGCTTCTGTCTTACTTTTGGCTCAGCGCTTTCCTCGGAGCGCAGAACTTCCGTGTAGATAAACTTGTCGCATGCAGAAACAAAAGACTTGGGTGTTTTCTGCTCCCCGAAGCCATAGACGATATAGCCTTCTTCCCGGATTCGTGACGCCAGCCGGGTAAAGTCGCTGTCGCTGGAAACCAGGCAAAAGCCATCGAAGCGCCGGGTGTACAGCAGGTCCATGGCATCGATGATCATGGCGCTGTCGGTCGCGTTCTTACCGCGGGTATAGCCAAACTGCTGATACGGTTGGATGGCATGCTCCAGCAGCACTTCTTTCCAGCCGTTGAGTCTTGGCGTAGTCCAATCGCCGTAAATACGCTTGACGCTGCCTACGCCATACTTAGCAATTTCCGAAAGCAGACCTTCGGCGATGGAAGGCGGAGCATTGTCGGCGTCAATCAAAACGGCGAGCATGTGTTGTGCATTGTTGTTCTCGCTCATATTTTTCATTCTGTCCGTTTATGGTTCTAAGGTTCGTTCTCCAACAAGAGGATAAGATAACATAACTGCCTGCGAAAAGCAAATCCGGTATGCTTTTTGAACTACGCTTTCGGTGCTTCTTTAGTCTGCCTGATATGTTTCGCCTCTTGTTGCCTTTGAAAGAATCCTTTTCATTTTCGGACCATTCTTTTTAAATACAACAAGTTGCATCATCGTGTCTGCCGTTGCGTGAAACGATTTGTTTCACACCCGCCTGGCCTGTAGGCAGAGAAATTAGTTTTGTATTTCTTTTGCCCGATCCCCCATCGATGTGAGCGATCACATTCACTGAACTACATTACTTACAAAAAGAAAGAGTCGTAAAATGTCCAGAAAGCTAAGCATCGCGTTTTGTTTCTTGATGCTCGTCTGGCTGCTGGCCGGCTGCTCCGGGGATGATAACCCCGCTGAGACGCCCGGCGAAACCCTCGTGCAGTTAACCTGTGTCGAATGCCATACGAATCAAGAGCAACTTGTGGCCCTGGCTCAAGAGGATCCGGAGCTATCGGGTGAAGCGGGGGAAGGCTGAGGTGGCGAGGCGCCTCCGTTGGAGGCCTGGAAAAAGGTCCTGGTTAGTCGGGATTTCTTAAACGCCTCCCATGGTAAGCTTTCCTGCACCGCTTGTCACGGCACGCGCGTTGGCGAAGAGTTTCGTGGTATGCACGCCGGCATCCCGGCAGATGTGCACTACAACAAAGGCATGCAATGTGTCGCCTGCCATAACGCTGACGAAGTACACACGTCCTCTGCCGATTCAAAACACCGCTACGATGAGTCTCTCACGCAATGTGAAGACTGCCATCAGATCGGAAATGAGAATAGCTACCATGCAGTACACGGCAATAAGTTGAGTTGTCAGGTTTGCCATTCGCAGCCGTACAAGAACTGCTATAGCTGTCATGTTGGCAAAGAGTCCAGAGGCTTGACGCGGCCGTCTGAGATAGACTTCAAGATCGGCAAGAACCATCTGAAGAGCGAATCCCGGCCTTATGACTATACCGTCGTTCGACATGTGCCGATTGCTCCCGATTCCTATGATGATTGGGCGCCAGGTCAGTTGAGCAATTTCTCGGCGTTGCCAACCTGGAAACATGCTACACCGCATAATGCCCTGGACGAAAGACGCCGCTGTGCGCGCAGCCAACCCCTTCAATGAAGCCACAGATGCACACGATTTCCCCATCGAACAATAGGCTTCATGCTGAAGCCGTAATGGTATTCATTACGACTCTTCTCTTAATAACGCGGGCGTGGATCACTGGATTCACGCCCGCTTCTTTTTTCCAGCAATTCCACTTGACATTCAACCCTGTTTTCTTAAATTTCCTGAGTCCTGCCACACAAGTTGTCCATATCCAAAACATGTGGATAACTTAACAAACATGACATTTTTGCAGTACTTTTCATAAGTTCTGGTCAACGTTTTACGTTTGATTATGTGGTTGGCTTTTGCCTTGAATCAGATCCGTAAGTAGCTTAAAATAAATCAGTTTAGCAAGGAGGTGGCTATGTTGAAAACATGTGGATAACTGTAGTGCAGTTGTTGATAATTAAAGGAGGATTGCAAGTGGAGGCTATGTTAATAGATGGCTGCTCCACTCTCATTTTAAAACAGCTCGAGGGGTATGGTAACTATGACAACGATGACTAGCGCTGCAGCTTGGGACCAATGTCTTGCTCTGATAAAAGAGAGTATCAATCCTCAAAGTTTTACAACGTGGTTTGAGCCGATTAAATCGGTGAAATTGGACGATCACCAACTCACGGTTGAGCTGCCAAGCCATTTTTTCTACGAATGGTTAGAGGGTCACTATAAAGGCCTTATCAATCAGGCGCTGTTGCAGGTTCTCGGGGATGAGGCCTCGCTTTCGTATAGGATTGCACCCAAAGGAGATACCAATGGTAATGGAGA
>CAZVSL010000418.1:0-5354 GCA_964629935.1 uncultured Calditrichaceae bacterium
AGGCCATATTCGCGCGACAACCAACCCTGAATCGGCTGCTCCCGGCCGGCGACGACTGACAAAGAATCAGCGTTCCGGCTCAGCGACTGCAGGCGCAGGGACGCGCCATCGGCATAATACGCCAACACATCGAAGTCATTCTCAACTTTGACTTCCACTTCTGGCGCCAGATGAAAGAGCTGCTGCAATTCATGTATGCCCTCGCCTTCTACCACATCCCAGATAAGCCAATAGTCAGGCTTCACGAATAGCCAGCGCCGGGTATGCCGGACGCCGTGCAAAACATGTTCTTTGACATTGCCGTAGCCGGCATCGTACGCTGACTCCAGATAGATAAAAGACTCATCTGCAATCCACTTGTTGGGCAAAGGCTCTGGCGGCCAGTTGACCCAATCTCCCATATCCGGAAACCGAATCTGGCTGCGACCGTCCACCACGATGGTGTTGTGTGCAAACGAGCTGGTAAAATATCTGCGCCACCGGTTGCGCACGTAAGTGTATGTGCCGCTCTCGACAATAAACGGCTTGCCATAGGCAAACAGCTCGAAACTTAGCTTATCTTCATGTCCATGTGCCGAGCCAAAGGGGCCGGCGTCTATCAACATGTAGCGCGCATCCGCCGTCCAATCGCTGCGCATGACATAGATGCCAGAATACGGGTATGAAACGGTGGTTGAGTCGGGCGCGTTACCCTCCGCGCCATCACTGGCAAAGAAACGGAAGTCCGGGCGGGAGAACATACGCGCCGGCGCATCAAACATGATGCGCAGATTCTTGGCGTGAAAGCCGTCGTTCATCTGCGGCATGACGCCATCCGGACGCGCCGTGTACATCAGAAATTCGTACATCTTCTCGAGCTGATTGTAGAAGAAATCGGACAGCCGCACGCTGTAGGCGTCCGTGAAGTCTGTAATCTCCTGCAAGATGCGGATGGCAAAACGGTGGTAGTAGGTCGAGCCTTCTGTGTAGCCGCCATCCGGATAAACATCTTCGCGCATGGCGCGGTCAAGGCGCAGGCGGGCCAGGTCAATCCACGTGTCAGCCATGCGGAATTCCGGCAAGGCGGCGCCGACCGCAAGCAAGCCGTAGGTTTCCTGCAACAAGTGATTGCGCTGCGGCGAGCGAAAATGTGCCAGGAACTGTGCATGGTCATGAAATGAAGCCAGCATACGCCACTTGACTTCATCGCTGACATGCTCACAATTGAAGAAGATAAAAAAGGCGCTGAGCCAGCCGTCGGTCATGCGGGCGCTGGATTCGATCAGGCGCCAGACATAATCATCTTCGTTTTTCCAGCGTGGCATGGGATTTTGCTCGAACCAGCTCTGCATGATGTCGTCAAAGGCGGTTGCATACTTCGGATCGCCGGTGAAACGATAAGCGACCGCCACGCTCCAAATCCAGTCCATGCGATTGAGCGCCAGCAGCCATTCGCGGTCTTTGGTTGGATTCGTGTGCCAGGTAATCTCGTCCTCGAAAGTGTGACTGACATTGAGCAGATGGAAGGTGCGTGCGACCGCGGCGTCTGCTTCTGCCATGATATCCACCGTATCTTTGCGCGCGATGCGGGCATCGAGCAACTTGAGGCGCTCGTTTGCTATTTGTGAAAAGTGAGTGCGAATTTCCTCAGCAGCGGATGCGGAGGCGCCATTGTCCGAACTGCCGAGATCAGCGACGAATAGTCGGTGCAGGGCTTCCGGAGTTGTGGGCGCAGCCTGCAGTTTTTGCTCAGTCGGTTGCAGCAGGTAGATAATGTTTAGTATCAAGATCATGCCTGCGGCCACGGCCAGGCTCCATCTGCCGGAAGCGAAATGAACGAAGCGCACTTCTTTGAACCAGCGCAGGAAAAGCCAGAGCGTCAGCCCACCAAGCACAAGAAACAGCAAACCGTTGCCAACCAAACTGATGGGATGGTAACGGCCGGGAAAATAGGTCTTGTTGAGATAGTAGGCGATGGGCAGCACGACCGCGGCGGCCGCCAAACCGGAAACCAGGAACCCTTCCAGCCGCTTGAAAAGCAGCCAGACCAGGCAGAACGCGAAACCAGCAGCCAGACCGTAGATCGCCGCCTGGTTGACTGTAACGTGCAAGTAGTTGATGAGAAACAGGGAGATTTCCGGCCACGAGTAATTCTCATGTCTGAAGAAGACGATGAGCCACCCCAATGCGACAAGCAAACCTGCCCACAGGCAGAAGATCAGGGCTTGCTCGAGTTTAACGATGGGTTTGGTTGAGGTATCGGTGGGCATTGGATCCTTTCATGGGAGAGATCAATGGGCCTTTCCAACTTTCATATCAGAAGCTATGATCATTTTCATCATCTCCGCAACCATTACAAATGATTCCGTGTTCAATCAGTGCAAATCGGCCAAAAGAATAACCCATCGTATATTCGCAACTCCTTTTATTTAATATACCCCAAAGACCGCAACCTCTTCTCCAGCTCCTTCCTATCCGTATGCCGCGTCGTGCCGTTGGTCTCAATCGGCTGAAAACTGCTTGACCAGCTTTTCAGTTTCTGCTGCAGGGAGTCAGCGGCTGCCGGATTTTGTTTGATGATATTCTGCAATTCATACGGATCCGCTTTCAGGTCGAACAGCTCCGACTGGTCGTTGGAGGCCCAGATGTATTTCAGGGAATCGCGGTCGACGTTGCCGAATATGGCTTTGAGATCGCGGTAATACCGGCCAGGGCTGCGTTTGGCGTGGGCGTTGTGCTGCTGCTGAAACAGCTCAGCGATCACCGGATGGTCCACACTGTCGATGGGCTGGCCCTGCACTTGTGGGGGAATATCCAAACCCAAATGCGTCAGGATCTCCGGCATGATATCGAGTATCTGCACGAGTTGCTGCGACCTGCCGCGCCTGGCAGCCTGCGGGTATTTGATCATCATGGGTACATGGATGAGCTCGTTGTACAAATCGGTATTATGGCCAAAGGAGTTGTGCTCGCCAAACAGCTCGCCATGGTCGGAATTGACGATGATCATGGCGTCATCATATAGTCCCATGCGCTTGAGTTTATCAAAAAACCGGCCCAGGTAGGCGTCCATGAAGGTGATTTTGCGCTGCACATAAGAAGTCCAGAAATCGCGTTGCTCGTCCGTGACTTCATCCTGGAAGAACACGACCTTGTCGGCGTCAAAATCTTTGAACACCTCCTGCTGGCGTTCGCGGTCAAAGCCGTACATGGAGTCATAAGGCTCCGGTATGAAAGCGATGCCGCCGTGCGGTTCCATCAGATTGACGAACAGAAAGAACGGGCCATCAGCGGCGTTCTTATCAAGCCAGCGATCGACCAGCGGCTCCATTTCCGAAGCCAGGCAAACCTCGTTGATCCAAAGCTCATCGATGCGAAAATCATCAGACAGAGACTCGAGTATCTTGCCCCAAAACAAGTTGAAAACCAGCGGCCGGCCATCAAAATAATACTGGAAGCCCTGGTGGCAGCCAAGCTGCCGCGACAGCCCGGCGTTGTTGGCGGCGATGCCGGCAGTCTTGTAGCCGTGCGCCGACAGAATCTCGGCGATTGTAATGTTCTCAGGCACAAGCGGCGTGGAGAACATCTCGCCGCCGACAAAATGGGCGCCGTGCATAGACGGAAACATACCGGTAAACATGGAAGCATGTGACGGCAGGGTCCACGGCGCCGGCGCAATAGCACTATCGAAGACCAGAGCATCCTCAGCGAATTTCTCGAGGTTGGGCGTGGTCTCGCGTTTGGCGTCGTAGACGGAAACATGGTCCAAGCGCGCGGTGTCCATAACAATCCAAATAATGTTCCTGGGATTGGCAACCGGCGTGTCGGCGATGATTTCTTCGTTCGAGCGATCAAAACTTGCCGCTGACGGCGTTCCGCTGGCGATAAATCCGGTGAAAATGGCTGCCGCAGTGGCTCCCAGAAGTCCGAATCGCCTCACTCCGGTTTTCTCTGCGGAATATTTCGCCAGGGCCAGACTGATCAAGGCGCCAACAATGCCGGCTACACCAAAACTCAAAACACCGAGCCAGAGCTCGCCGGTTCTGGTATATGGCGGCTGCCAGACAAAGAAGCGCAGGTTGACAGCAACGAGAAACACAAGCGGCAGAAAACCGATCTCGAAAAACTGTAGCACTGCCTTTTTTCGCTCAGGCGCAGCAACTGCAATTTTAAAAAGTATCAGCGTAACGGCCAAAAAGACGGCATCGGCAACCAGGCTCAGGGGTTCGAGCGCACCGACGCGCGGCGTGAGCTTCTCATTGATGTAATAGAAGCCGTACATGAAGAAATACAGGCCAAGAAACAGCGCCGGCAGAAAAGCCGAGCGCTCCGCGTGCAGCCATTTAGCACGAAGCAATGGCGCCACAACCTTGAGCACGACGCCAAGAGCCAACCCGCCGACCAGGCCGGCCGGCAAATACATCACCAGAAAAAACAAATAGGTGCGAAAGTTTATCTCAGCATAAAAAGCGCTCAAAATCCACTCTGCGAGAAACAAACTCAAAGCGCCACAAACACCCAGCAGAGCTGAGTTTTTCAAAAACCAACCAAGAGAACGATTCATCGTTACCTGCTACTTCCTCGGAAATATTTATTACTACAGCGAAAGATTTGTCACCCTGAGCGAAGTCGAAAGGTGACGGGCTACGGTCCTGGGCGTAGCCGAAGAGGCTCAGAGTGCCAGCTTTGCCTGGGGTGACCATACTAATGATGATGCAATCTAAAACTTTCACTGTAGGATTATTTAGCCCTGAATTATTCATGAATCTGAAATACCATGGACATGAGAATTAATTCGACGTCTGAATGCGAATGCCCGCAGGGGCGTCCGGCGGCGTCGTATCTACATCCGTTTGGTCTTCGGAATATGTCCAGTTGTTGAAATTGTACACCGCTGTCTTGCCGTGACGCGTTACCGTCATGACGTTGTTATTCCAACTCACTATTTTGTTGCCGCGGTGGTCGATGGTTTCCATGCGCGGAAACGGAAAGCGCACATCGCCGGGACTATTCAAACCGGCATGATCATCTTTGCCTATCTTCACTCCTTTGGAGGTGGTGTAACTGTCATCCGTCAGCGCAGCTTTGTTTTTAATGGCGTTTTGAAACGTGCCCCAATCGGGATAGTCGATGCCGGCGACAGCCACTTCCACAGAGGCAGATTCGCTGCCAAGCCCGACAGCCACCATGACCCTGCCCAGCTTGCGGAACTGCCATTTACCATCAGACTCGACGACGTCCCAGCTTGCCCTATTGGTCTGCTCCCAGAGATTGGGCGCGCTGCGGACATCTGCAAACAAGGCATTGCGGAACTGACAGCCGCGCATGCCCAGGTAATTTGTTTCCTGATCTGGTGCGGGCTCACTCGTGCGCTC
>CAZVSL010000418.1:5364-5866 GCA_964629935.1 uncultured Calditrichaceae bacterium
CCCTTTCCTGCCATTGCCGCCGACGCTGAGCTGCCAGCCCTGCCGGCCCTGGCCGACATTGGAACCGAGGTTATAAAACGGCGTCACGAAGTTCCATTTTCCCATACCCTCGGCGTTGAGCAGCCCTTCGTTGTATTCCTTGTGAAAGTGCCAGTAGGAATCCGGCTCGTCGGTCAGCACACCGGCATCGATGATGGCATCGGGCAGGCTGTAGTCAACGTGGTAGTTGACGGTCACGTTCCATTTTTCTTCCTGGCCATCGAGTTGATCGCCCATGCCCCAATAGTGATGAAACGGATAGATGGGCGAACGAGAGTTCTTGCGATAGTCATTCCGCCCCATGGTGCCGCCCCACGCATTAGCTGAAAAGTCCAGCACAGCATCGAGATGCGCCAGGTCGGCGCACATTTTTGCTTTGGTGCGCAGCTTTGGATCATCGGCCCGGGCAGCGAGCAAAGACATGGCCCCGGGGTAGGCGCGCGCATACACGATAGAATCAAAT
>CAZVSL010000419.1:0-5850 GCA_964629935.1 uncultured Calditrichaceae bacterium
GATTCAACCCATATCATCAAAGGCGTGGTGATTTCTATGTATCGGCGCTTTAACAAGCAGAAACGGAAAGTCCGCCTGCTTGGCATTGGCGTCTCGCAGCTAAATTCTATCTGCGGCGAGCAGTTAGGCTTGTTCGATCAGGAAACTCCCATGAATATCCGCCTGACCAGGCTGCTGGACTCGCTGCGCGACAAGTTTGGCGATGAAGTCGTGACGCGCGCTTCTTTGTTGGACAAAACCGGTCCTCCAACCTTGAAGCCTGAAGGCGACAACCCGCCCGAAAGAGGCTTTGGCTCCTGAGACATGAGACAACAGTGTGCTGTGTTTCCCTGATGCACTCTCCCGCACGCGCACATTTGCTCGCCGATTTGCTCTCCCCCAGATAAGTCTCAACTATCTGTTTTTATTAATGCAAGAATTTTCCCTGCGTGGCCGCCTGCGGTGGCATGGACGTTGCTTTCAACGGTGATGTTGTTTAAACTCAGACACAAAGATGACAACTTTGCAATCGACTCTGTTGAAAACGATAGTCACGCTTTTGTCAGTGGGCCAGTTCATCGCCTGCACCACCGTGCGACATGGCGGACAAAGCAACGCAACATCCATTAAAGTGCGCCCCGGAGATGCCATCGAAGTGATTTTCGCGTACTATCCGGATTTGAACCAGACTGTGATGGTTGATGATGCCGGCGCCATTCATTTGAAGGGCATCGGTGAGATGCACGTACGGGGCCGAACCCGCACGGAGATTGAAACTTCGGTGAAGGCTGAGTATAGCAGGCAGCTTGCACAACCGCAGGTGCAGGTGCGGATCAAGCGTTCGTTCAATTTCACGGTTTACGTTGGCGGACATATCAAGCAACCGGGCGTGGTTAAATTCAAACCCGACATGACTGTGGCGCAGAGCATCATGCATGCTGGCGGCCTCAAGCAGGGCACGGTTTATGATGTGTATATCTTTCGCGCCGCGGGCAAGGATGGCCTGCGCCGGTTCAAATTAACCTGGAATAGCCGGGCCACTGAGGGCCTGCGCAACAAGAACATGAAGGTCGCGCCGTTTGACATCATATACGTGCTGCGTTCGAAGCCGCCGAAGCCGCGTGGGCGCGAGATCTAGGAACTTACAAAGATGACCATTCCGAAACACTTCCCGAAACGTATACCTAGCTTACATCTTTTTTCCAGCGATGAAACCGGCCACGGTCCTTTTGCCGATATCGAGTTTATTAGTGAGCATCACGGCCTGGCGGCGCAGCGCTTGCTGTCAAATGCCGCATCCTCAAACGGCAACGTCATTCCCGGGTGCACAGCGTTTGACATGAACACGCTGAAAGACCGTATCGTGCAGCTAAATCATCAGAAAGGCCGCCATGCGGTAATGTTTAACTCGCCATACCAGGCGAGCTCGGCGCCGGAGCTTATTCTGGAGTTTGCCTGGGAGCGGTCCAAGTTTGGCGAGGAGCGTATCCTGATCGTGGATTGCAATTTTCGTACACCTGTCCTGAATCGGGTTTACCAACTCTCCCGGGGCGTGGGCGTGACGGAGTATGTCACCGGAACGCATGCCATGCATGAGATCATCATGCGCACCAATCTCAATAACGTCTATCTCGCCCGCACGGGATACTTGCGGCTGGACCCGGTGCAACTGCTCATGTCCCAACGGTTGATTCGTCTGTTTCAGGTGGCAAGTCGACAGTTTGACTTTGTCCTCATCAACACACCGCCCTACCGGGATTATGTCGACGCTTTCATCCTGGCCAAATTTGTACAACCAACAGTCTTGTTGGTCATGGACTCGAGGTATTCGAGCTGGGCACAGACGCAGGATATTCGCGACGAACTTCGTGTGTTTGACGTGAACGTCCTGGGCGTTATGAACAATCGCGATTGAAACGTACCCGGCGTATCTTCCTGTCTAACTCCTGAAAATTACTTGACTTCATGTTACGGATTGTATATATTCTCCCTTGTTTTTGAGCAGGCCTTCCGTCCTATTTCCTATTGTTACAAATTGTAGGAATAAGTAATTGGAGGATTTTGTTGTCTATCCAAATCTTCTGATCTGCTCAAACCGACAATATGAACAAAGTGGAGACAATTGTACACTGATGAACGGCGTTGAAGTGGGTTTGTTTGCGGTCTATGGAATCGTCTTGTTTATGTTGGTGATTTTCGGACTTCATAAGTATTTCTTACTTTATCTATATTGGAAATATAAAAAGGTTAACACTTACGAGCCCGGGGTGCTCAAGGACTTTCCCCATGTCACCGTGCAATTGCCTGTATTTAATGAGCAATATGTGGTACGACGGCTGCTGGATGCAGTCTGTGCGCTGGATTATCCGCGTGAAAAGCTCGAAATACAGGTGTTGGACGACTCCACCGATGAAACCAGCGATCTCATAAAGCGAATTGTCAGAAATTATCAGCAGCAGGGGCTTGATGTTTGTTATGTGTATAGGGAGAATCGCAACGGATTCAAAGCAGGCGCACTCGATAACGGCCTGAGTATGGCAAAAGGGGAGTTCCTGGCTATTTTCGATGCAGATTTTGTGCCCCAGCCGGATTTCCTGAAACGCACGATTCCCTATTTCATGAACCAGGAAGTCGGTATGGTCCAAACACGATGGGGCCACATCAACCGCAGCTATTCGCTGTTAACGCGTGTGCAGTCGATGTTTCTCGATGGTCATTTTATCATCGAGCATGTAGCCCGCAACCGTTCCGGCCGTTTTTTTAACTTTAATGGCACGGCTGGCGTCTGGCGTAAGCAGGCGATCATAGACGCCGGCGGTTGGCAACACGATACACTGACCGAGGATCTCGATCTGAGCTATCGTGCACAACTTGCGGGCTGGAAGTTCTACTACCTGCCGGATGTCGTTGCGCCAGCGGAATTGCCGGTCGAGATGAATGCCTACAAGTCCCAGCAGCACCGTTGGGCGAAAGGTTCCGTGCAGACGGCCAAGAAACTTCTGCCAAAGATCGCCCGCAGCAATATTCCGTTTTTTGTCAAGCTGGAAGCCAGCGTTCATCTGTTTAGTAATTTCAATTATCTGTTTATGACCATCCCGTCACTGCTCATGCCAGTTATATTGCACGTGCAGCTAAGCCGGGGATGGGACTGGATGGTGTATGTCTATCTCTTTGTCTTCTTTTCTGCCACCCTTTCTGTCGGGTTGTATTATTACGTTTCACAGCGGGAAAGCAACTTGGCGTGGCGGGAGCAGATACCGTATCTTCCGCTGTTGATGTCGCTGGGCATTGGTTTGTCCATTAACAATGCAAAAGCGGTGCTGGAAGCCATCTTCAATCATTCAACGGAGTTCAAACGCACGCCGAAGTATAACATCAAAAGCGCCCTGGATACCTGGCGCAGAAAAAAATATCGGGCAGAGTTTAACCTGCAACCGATTGTAGAAATCTTGCTAGGCAGCTATTTTATCGCCACCTTCGTGTTGTTCATGAGCAAAGGGCTGTTTGTATCGATTCCGTTTTTCCTTTTGTTTCAGTTTGGCTTCATCTATATCGGCCTGACCTCATTAGTGCAATCACGCACACTGATGTTGCCGTTTCGTCATCTCAGGTTGTTGTTTCAGAATGCTGTCTTGCTGCTGACCCGCCGCTTGTTTTGAGACCGGCACGGAAACAGCTTGATATTTCATAAAAAGTTCTTATTTTTTTAAATGTGCAAGCAACAGATAGACCTAATGATACAAGGAGAAGTTCGATGTCAAAACCTGTAACTGTCACTGACGAGAATTTCAAAGAAGAAGTCCTGTCCGCGGATGTTCCTGTTTTGGTGGATTTTTGGGCTGAATGGTGTGGTCCCTGCAAGATGATCGCGCCTGCCATACAAGAGCTTGCTTCGGAATTTGAAGGTCGAGTCAAAGTAGGCAAACTTGATGTAGACAACAATCAGCAAGTTGCTGCTCAGTACGGTATCCGCAGCATTCCTTCGTTGCTCATTTTTAAAAATGGTGATGTGGTGGAGCAAATCGTCGGGGCTGTTCCAAAAAATGTCATCCAATCTAAATTGGAAGCAGCGCTCTAAGCGACAACATTTTTTCGAAAACACCAGGCACTTTGAATTCACATTCAAAGTGCCTTTTTTTGTAGATCAAGGCAGGCTATATGAACTATGATGTTGCCGTTGCCGGTGGTGGGCCCGCCGGTCTGTCTGCGGCGTGGGCTGCCGCAAAATCAGGCGTGCGGGTGGCGCTATTCGAGAAGAGCCGTGAAATTGGCTACCCCATTCATACGAGCGGCGGCAGTTGGATTGATGAGTTGCGCGCCCTGGATATCCCGGAACAATTCATGACGCCGGTTACACAGGGCGTCTTGATTGGACCGAAGGAAACAGCAGTCTTCCACTATAATTCACCGCTAAGCTGTATTGTTGACGTGCGTGGTCTCTATCAATATTTGGCTGAAACCGCCGCCTGTGCGGGTGTGCAGATTTTTGTTAACACAACCGTGGCGGAGGTTACAGCGTCGTCCGACGGCCGGCCAGATGGCATGCTCATACGCACAGTCGAGGGAAGCCGGACAGTCCGGGCTCCAATTCTGATCGATGCCACCGGCGCAGCCAGAGTTTTGGCGCGAAGACTGGGCGTTGCCGGCCCGCTTACACG
Source organism: uncultured Calditrichaceae bacterium (assembly GCA_964629935.1). Lineage (GTDB taxonomy): Bacteria > Zhuqueibacterota > Zhuqueibacteria > Oceanimicrobiales > Oceanimicrobiaceae > CAZVSL01. Next base: position 4,638 of record CAZVSL010000419.1, read on the forward strand.
ATACGGTGTTGGCGCTGAGTACGATCTCTATGCGCCGCAGTGGCCGGCGGGTAAGGTGGCGCTGTTGTTTGGTAGTGAAATAGCCCCCAAGGGCTATGGCTGGATTTTCGCACACAGAAACAACCGTGTGCGGGTTGGGGTTGGTCTTATCCATCCGGATACCAGCCAGAGTGCAAAGCATTGCCTTGAGGGCATCATAAGCAGATTTGGTGATGCTTTGGGTGAGGTTAGCTGTCTGGAGTATCACACCGGTGTGATACCGAGCACCAGTGTTGCCCGAACCACGGTGGCTGACGGATTGCTGCTGGCGGGCGATGCCGGCGTCCTGATTTCCTCGCTTTTGGGTGAAGGTATCCGCTTTGCTATCGACATTGGCCGGATGGCAGGGGAGGTTGCTGCTGAGGCTGTGCGGGCGGGCAGACGTGACGCTGCATTTTTGCGGAAATATGAACATCGCTGGCGCAGCAAATATGGACGGCTCTTTGAGATTGGAGCGCGACTGAATCAACGCTTTGCCGGTTATTCGGATGCCGATTGGGATGACAGGATTCGACTGGTTTCTGAGCTGGAGCCGGAACTTGTGGCGCGCTTGCTGAAGGGAGATTTTGATTCGGCCGCGCTTGCACGGTTGCTGAAAAGTAGTGCAAACCTGGCGGGCAAACGCATGTCGGCCCGCCTTCGAACTCTGTTCAAAAGTGCTTGATTTTGTCGCTCAGATTTCATAGTTTCAACCGGCTGAGTTGCAGCCAACTATGCAAATGCATGAATGAAGAAGACTTAACGAATCTGAAAATCAAGATTGTATCACAGCCTTTTAAAATCGTACAACTTTTGTTGTTCTGAAGCCATTGCTTAATCGAGATCGATTGAGACAATGGTTTTTTTTTGATTTAGGCGCGATATCACATGGAGGCGAGACGAATGCTAGCGCTGATAATGGCAGGTGGTTTGGGCACAAGGTTCTGGCCCAGAAGTCGACGTGAACACCCCAAACAATTTCTGGAGATTGTGGGCCAGAAGACCTTGATCGAAAGAACGGTTGACAGGTTGAAGCCGATTATTCCCGAAGAGAATGTCTTCGTGGTGGCTGCGCAGAACCAGTTGGCCAGGATACAGTCCTTGCTCTCATTGCCGGAGCTCAACTATATTGCCGAACCACGACAGAAAAACACCGCGCCGTGTATCGGGCTTGCAACGCTGTATATGGAACGCG
>CAZVSL010000420.1:0-3761 GCA_964629935.1 uncultured Calditrichaceae bacterium
GTCTGAGTGCCGTAATTGCTCCTGCACCTCAGCCAGGGTCTCCGACTGTTTTTTGAGTTTTTCGTAGGATACCTGAAGCTCGTTAGCGGCTTGTTCGTATTTGTGACGCTCCCACCGTTCTGCATCTGCCAGGCGTCCCACAATAAACGCGGCCACGTTATACAGCACAATTGTCAACAGCCGATGGACAAATTCTTCGGTATTGCCACGCCACTGGAACAGCACATGCGGCAGGTAGAGAAGACTAATACACGCAGACACGACCAATCCTCCTTGAAGGCCGAAATGAAATGCTGCCAGGATGATGGGGATATAGTAGAGGGCCTTATAGAATTCGTGCAGATAAAAGTCGCCCACGCTGGTGACATAGTGCAGGATGGTGATGATTCCAATCAGAGCACTGAGAACAAGAACGTGCCGTCTTTCCGTACTTAACATAAGTACAATTGAATGAAAATATGTACATTATTCAACAATTTTCTCATCCAAGAGCATATTTGAAGGTCCATATTGAGATTGTACCAATTCCACTATGTGGCTCTTTTGGTGCCCTTCTTGTAATTTTTGGGCAATGAAGTTCTTAACCTCTACGGCGCCCTCAGGATGATCGCATTGGCAGGTGTGCAATGGGTCGCTGCAATTTCCACAAAAGCACATAAATTCTTTGGCAATACCGAGAACTTCTGCTGTTTGAATTACAGGCGGGTTTTGAAAATTAGTGGCCATTGACGTGGATTGGTTACCTGTATTTGAGCTAAACTTAAAGACAACAAACCCGATCAGGATTCCGAGCGCAAGAAATCCTATCCCGTAAACAAAAGGTGTTCCTTGACTATTATTAGCCTGTTTGGCAGATGTTCTGTGAATTATCTTCTCGCCACAAGTGGGACAGAACTTGGCTTTTCGTGTAACAGTCCGGTTGCAGTTTTGACATTTCATAACAGCTTGTCCTTTCTATCTGGTTATATATTCCGGATATAACATTTCCATTTCAACAGGCTTTCAAGCGTTCTAATTTTGGCTTTCGCAGTTATTATTCTCGTAAATAGAACGCATTGTTTTAGGCTGTGTCGGGCCGGAGAAGTTCATGTTAAGAAGTTCCGGCTGTCCCATATCTCACTCATTTTTGGCAGAATACGCTCAGCAGCTTGAACTCCCGCTTCGATGCACAGCTCTGTCTTACTGAAATCCAGTGGATTCACCGCCGCTCCAAAGTCCGGCTGGATCACCAGATCCGCTAGTTCCAGATGATGGCGCTTGTGATGGCGGGCACAAAGCTCCGTGGCACGCAGAAAACCTTCGAAACCGTTGCGCACTTCCACGCGCACGCCTTCCTGGTCAACATCAACGGCAATGATAAAGTCGGCGCCAAGCTCCCGCACCACTGCTGTGGGAACCAGGTCGACAAAAGCGCCATCGGCAAGCAGCCGATCCTGCTGGCGGATGGGCGGCAGGAATCCTGGCAAGGCAGAGCTGGCCTGGACGGCGAAGTCTGCCGGTCCCTCTGTAAAAACGATCTTGTCCCCACTGAGAAGGTCGGTGGCAACCACGGCAATTGGGATACTCCCTTGTTCTAGCCGCTTCCCCATGGTAATCCGTTGTAAAGATTCCACGATTTTATCTTCAGGCAGGATTCCCCAGCCCAGCATGGCGTCCACGATAAACCTTTCTGCACCAATAAACTGGTGTATTTTCTGCAAAAGGGATTCCCGGTCTCCGTCATTCTCGAACAGGCCGCCAGGCACAGAGAGGCCCAGTTCAGCCATTTGCTCCGCCATAAATTCTCTGCTGAAGTTGGGATTCAAAGCGAAGGCAGCCCCTACGATGGCGCCCATGCTGCTGCCAACGATCGCTTTAATTGGAACGCCCTCGCGCTGAAAAACACTCAACACACCAACGTGTGCCAGGCCTCTGACCCCACCACCACCCAGTGCTATTCCAACAACAGGTTGGCGCGAAGTTTCTCGGTTTAGGCATAGTCTTTTGGCTTTTGTCAACAAGGTTCTCATGTACGCACTCCAAAAACATTTTCCAAATCCCAGGTTTCCCGACTGTCCATATAGGCGATCGGCTCCCGCGATTCGACCGTGATGTCACCCTCTCCGTGAAAGGTAGGGATGACCCTGGTGATGACCTCTTCAGCGACTGCTTCGAGCTTCTCATCGAGAATGGTTTGGATTTTTGCCGACAGGCAGCCGCCGCACGGCTTGTAGCGCGGCATTTTGAACTTTTCCAGTCCGAGCACGCGATGGCCTTTGAGCGCTAATTGGCGGGCAGCAGTACTACCGCCGGGACCCAATCCGACAACAAGGACATCATACGTTTCCATTTTAGTCTCCACAATTCTTCATCACAAAGATTTAGCGTCCCTCTTTTGCATTCTTTAAATACTTCTCCGGATCATTTTGAAAGGTCACCATGCATAACGGAGTACAGAAATAATACATTTTCCCTCTGTATCTGTATTTGTTTTGTGCGGTTTGAACATTGACTTCCATTCCGCATACCGGGTCTTTTGCCATGGGAACTCTCCTCTTTAGAAATTTTGAAAAATTTGTTACTGTCATAGATTTTGAAAACAAATAGTGTCTGATGAATCATTTGGACTTCGCAAGAAAGTCATTCAAGACAAGTTCAACCAATGTCGGTGGTGCGGAAATCCACATGTTCTTCTTGCCCTCATGGAAAAAGTAGTGCGTCTGTCCTGCACTTCCTGCAGCGTGAATGGTCTTCCCTTCTCTTGCAAATTGCTCCAGATATGAAAAAGCCTGAGATTCTTGCCGCTTCAGATTTTCCACCATCCTGGACATCATCGCTGCGGATTTGTCCGCACTGTCAAAAATTGTCATGTACACGGTTGCTTCGTCTTCGTTATCCCGATATGTGCCCACCACGCTCTCGTACTCAGCAAAATCAACGCCGTGGTGCATCTGGCTCAGTTTGTTTTTTGCAACGTCCTCTTCTCCGACGCGAACCAAATGCAAACCGGCGAGTTGGTCGGGCAGTTGGGTTATGGCCGACCGCTCGCTACAAGCAATGAACACGAACGTCAACAAACTGATCAGAAGCAAAATGTCTTTTCTAATATGCATGACTTACGCTATCTCCTTTGTGTAAATTAGTAATCCGATCCCCCGGAGGTTTTGAGTCTCCGGGGGTTGATGCCATTCTCCTCTTTGCAGGACCTACGTATGCATGTACTTATGCGGATCGCTTTCGAACTCCTTTTTGCACGATTCCGAGCAGAAGTAGTAGGGCTTTCCCATATGTTTGGCCTGGGCCGCGGCTTTCCTTTCGTCCACGTCCATGCCGCAAACAGGATCCTTTGTCATCACACTCACCTCCTTTATGGATGGTAAAGACGACATAGCTTCTCTCTTATTTTGTTTTCCAGCTCCGGTGATGCCTTAACCTTGCGAAGATCTTTAAGCAGGCTTTTGATCCACTGTTGCGCCTGCGATGCCCTTTGACATAAAGGGCAGCGCCGCAGATGTTTCTCGAGGACGCATCGCAGCCAGCCGCTTCTGACTTCACCGTCAGCGTAAGCAGCCAGGTATTGCTCCATATTCCTGCATTTTATCTTAGCTCGCATGCTCAATAACCTGCTCAAGGTTATTTTCCCACGATCCACATCTTCTTCAGTTTTTGTGTCTTTTCGAAGATGCTAAGTACTTATCCGGGTTCTTCTCAAACTCAGACTGACATAACGGGCAGCAGAGTAGATACTCCTGACCCTTATGCTCCACTATGGCATAAGCCTT
>CAZVSL010000420.1:3771-5820 GCA_964629935.1 uncultured Calditrichaceae bacterium
TTATTGCGATTCATTTTACGTCCACAAACGGGATCACGTGGCATAGTTAACTCCTTCCTACTTAAATATTCAAGCCTTTCTTAACTGATGTTTTCCCGACTCATGCTACTATCTATCTTCAATCCATTCTTGCACGTTCAACGTCAGACCCTCAACGCTCACAACTTCGGCCTGCTCACCTTTTTTCAAATGGTCTGTGGACACGGCCTTCCAGATTCGCCGTGGACCCGCACCTGACCTTCGGGGTTCAAAGCTTTAAGCACCTCGGCTTTTTGGTGCAAAAGACCGGCCTTGCCCGTCCGGACCGTTCGTCTCATCGCTCGCATCATTGCAAGATAGAAGAAAGCCGAGAACAAAAGGATCCCACCGTAGATTGGCATAGCTAAAGACAAAGGCCAAATCCAAAATGCAGCCAGACCGAAAAAGGGTAAAAGTAAGATTAAGTGACACATTGTTGCTTTTTCAAACTTGCGATTTCTTCGTCTATTTGTTTTACAAGTTATGTGCCAGCAAATTCTAAAATCCTAATTCACATATAATCAAATAGTTAAGACACAACTGAGTGCTTCACGAAGAAACCTACGTTACACGATTGAAGAATAATACACAGCCTGGCTGAGGACTATTCGACATCACCTGATTGCAAAGACAGACATAACAGTGACGACGGAAAATCCTCCGCAAGTGACGGCTATGGATGCGCGCGGTGTCAATAGATTTCTCTGGCATCTACTTCACCGCCTCGATATACTTGAAGAGCTGCCCTTTCAGACTGTGGCTGTCTACCTTACTAAAGCCGGCTTGTTTGACGTTTTCCACCGTGCGACGACTGATGTGGAGGCCGCCCAGCCGAACAATGAGCGGATCCAACACATCCATAAGGGTACCCGAAAACCCTCCGGGCAAGCGAACGTGCTCGAGCAGCAAAAGCCGACCAACCAGAGATTCCTCCTTCATATTAGATCCGGGCCTCAACGCCCGTCTCACCTCCTTCAAGCCCCGGACGGGATCGGGAACAGAACAAAAGACAAACGTGCCGACGACTGCGTCAAAGCTTTCGTCCTCAAACTCAAGATGCTGCGCATCCATCAAGCGCAAGTCAACGACACGGTTCAATGCCTTCGCACGACGTTCCGCCTGCGACAGCATCTTTTCGCTCACATCAATGGCAGTCAGCTCAACATCCTTGTGGTAGTATAGAAAATTCTTGCCCGTTCCCACACCGATCTCCAGGACCTTGCGCGTGACCTGACTCAGGAATTGCTGACGCCAGTTGGAAAACAGCCACTTTTCTATGGGCCATTCCATCAGGTCGTAGAAAAAGGCCTGGCGATTATATCGCCTTTTGGTCCTAGAAATGTCGTTCATGTTCTGTTTGGGGATTTGCATGATGTTTTCACGAGGCTAATGCACATGCCCGTCATCCGCATGGCCTTCAGATTCTTTAGCCGAATCAGGCGCTGAATGTGCGGCATCATCTTCATCCGTCTCTTCTCCATGTTCATGACCTTCCGTTTCCTCGGTCGTTCCCTCTGAAATGGCTTTTACACCCGTACCGTATCGAAATACCAGCTGACCGCCTTTGTCAGCGCCATAAATCAGCAAAGCGCTTATGACAACCAGGGGCAGAATGAGCAGGCGGTGCCATTTACCCTCACGAACGGTGCGCAAGAAAATCACCGGCAATGTTGTCACCACAAGCAATCCACTCATCCACAGCATGACATCTCGATGTTCGTGCACGAATTCATGGCCCGGCGCGTCGTGGCCCAGACCATTTGAGGCAATGTATCCCGTGATGACTGCTGCCAGGGCAGACAGAGCGCCCAAATAGAGCAGATAGGTCGCCGTTTTTCTAAATGATTCCTTTTTGGAGAGCCACCAAATCGCTTCGAAAAGAAGCGTCACCAATACCAAGGCAATGGGAAAATGCACGAATAACGGGTGAACGTTTAGTACATTTTGAAGTCCGGGTAAAATATCCATCGTTGTCCTTTGATTTTTTTGATTGTCTTCAATCAGGTTGTAACTGCTCAATCAGATCAAAAG
>CAZVSL010000421.1:0-5812 GCA_964629935.1 uncultured Calditrichaceae bacterium
GCCTTCAGGCGGGTTCAACTATTTGTAGCCGCAGGATTTATCCTGTGGCGGAGGTTGCGATTTGTGAATAATGCAGGGTAGAAATAGATCAGGAAAACTATAATCAGTGTGGAGTGATAAATTGGCTAATAAACAAAATGAGATGATTGTATCTGACCCCACGATCATGATGGGTAAGCCCATTATTGCAGGAACTCGAATTACAGTCGAACTAATACTCGAAAAGCTAGCTGCTGGTGAGAGTGTCGAACAAATTCTGGAAGCTCATCCTCGGCTGACTAAAGAGGCTTTCCAAGAAGCTTTGGCTTTTGCAGCACGGGTCTTACGGTCAGATGTTGTGTATCCAATAACAGAGGAGACGGCTTGAATCTGCTTGCAGACGATAGTGTTGATCGTCCTATTGTTGAAGAACTGCGGCGAGCAGGCTATTCAATATTGTATGTGGCTGAGATAGAACCCGGAATTTCTGACGATGATGTTCTTAATTCGGCAAATGATGCAAATGCTATTTTGCTGACTAGCGATAAGGATTTTGGGGAATTGGTCTTTCGGCAAAGACGGGCATCATTTGGTGTGGTGCTTATCAGGTTGTCAGGCCTCTCAGCAGTGAAGAAGGCAGAAATTGTCTCCCATGCTTTCCAACAATATAGTCAAGAATTCTCAAAATCGTTTTCAGTTATCTCAGGTGGAGGAGTTCGTATTCGTAGAAAAATATGATTAATAAATACTAACGAACATCGCCAGGGAAATGATATGACGTTCGAAGATTTCGGAGAGTCACTCGATTCAGACGCGCCTCCGTCCGGAGTTGCCGGCGTACTCGAGGCGCTTTGGTATGATAGCAAAGGCGACTGGGACAGAGCTCACCAAATCGTCCAGGATATGTCGGGCGCGCAGCCTGCTCGCGTTCACGCCTATCTACACCGTAAAGAGGGCGACCTGTCGAATGCAAGATACTGGTATAACCGGGCCGAAAAGCCAGAGCGTGAGGCAACCCTGGAGCAGGAGTGGCAGGAATTGGTTGAATCGTTTCTTGGTTAAGTTGGAGCAGGTAGTGGCGCGGTATAGCCATATTTTTCCACGATGAACTTTTCTTTGTTAGCAACCAGCTCGCTCGTGGTGCGGTCATAGTAATAATCCAGGTCTCGTTTGCGAGCGGATGTGTTGATGCGCTGTGAAGTTCTGACCATACGAATTTGTTCCGCGCTTAGCCGGATGCCACATTCGCGCAACACTCCCAACAGGTCATGCTCCAGGTTTTCGTTTCGGATAATGTAATCCAGGGCAGTGTTTTTACGATCGAGCTCTTTGAGCTCTTCCACGCTTGCAGGAGCTTTCCTGTCATAAATTGTTTTAATTTCTCGGGAAAAAAGATAGATGTATCTATAGGTCAACAGTCCGGCATAGCGACTTATGGAGCTTAACAAATACTTTTCTCCGATATCGCTCTTATTCTTTGGGTCAAGCAAACGACAGAGCCAATCACGGAATAGCGCGGGATCATTGCCATCGGCATAGGTTTTTTGCCAGTCGGCAGTTGATTTCGTGATTTGCAATAACATCTGGCACACACCCGCAATCGGATGTTTCCGCAGGTCAAAGCCGACCAACGTCTTTCGAGTTAAGCGCCGATAAAGGATACCCCGCCTGCTACAGCCATAGGACCACAAAGATACATACCAATCCCAGGGATTTCGAATGGAACCGACAATAGGCAGACCGCTTTTCAAGAACTTCCTGGCGGGTCTGCTGTGTATTTCCAGGCTGCGACCCGGCGCTATTTGGGATAACAAGTATGTGATATGCTGGCTGCCCGTCTTTTGGAGTTGCAGAAAAATAAGACGCTCACAGATATACACGTCAATGTTCCCTGTGATTTTGTCCTACGATAACTCTTGCTATCGGATATCCTCACTTCACCAACAAGAGCTTGCGCGCATCGTGCCAGCCGCCGATGCGGATGCGATAAACGTAAACACCTGAGGCTTGAACCGCTCCGTGTGAATCCCTGCCGTCCCACCGCGCTGAATAAACGCCCTGCGCAAACTGAGCATCCACCAGCGCTCTCACCAATTCTCCCTTCATGTTGAAGATGTCCAGACGCACCGGCGAGACTTTGGGTACGGCAAATTCAATGCGGGTCTCGAGGTTAAAAGGATTCGGATAGTTTTGCGCCAGGCCGAAATCAGTCGGCAGAGCATCGCCGGATTCGGAAACGCTTACCGCTGTGGCAGAGATGGAAAATGTCGTGTCGCTGGAATCAGCCGGCGCGCCATCGTCAGCGTCCGTAATGCGCAACCATACAGAATTCGAATTCACGTTCGGCACAGTCCAACTGTACTGGCCATCATTCTCGGTCTCGTTTACCACGTCCTGCCATTCGCCGCCATCATGTGAGTACGCAATATTGACTTTGCTGACGCTGCCGGTGCTTTGCCAGACAATGCTTTGCTGCTGGCCGCCGTTGAGCTGCTCACCGCCGTTGGGCTGCAGAACGGTAATGCTGGAGCCAACCAAAATAAACGGGTTGTCACTGACATCGAAAACGCCGGCATCATTCCATTTGCTCACCCGTACCAGAGCCGCAGAAGTGCTAGCATCCGGAATGGTCCACTGGAACAGGCCGGTATTGAGCGTACTGAGCGCAATTATATTCCACGAGACGCCCAAATCCGTGCTGTACTCGAGGCGTACCGAATCAATACCGCTGCTGGAAGACCAGCGAATGGTGCGGCTGCTGCCCTCTATCCATTCCTCGCCGCCGTTGGGGGTGGCGAGCTGCAGCTCCAGCTTCGGGATGATACTGAACGGCGCGTCGCTGGTATCGGGTTTGGCCACGCCGGCGACATCCGACACGCGGATGAGGCAATCGATGGAGAGCGTCAGCGGTGCATTCCATTGCAAGGAGCCGCTGTTTGGTGCGCTATCGGCGATTGGCATCCAACTCTCACCGCCATTGGCAGAAAAGTCCAGATTCACAGAGGTTATCACGCCAGTCGAGGTCCAGGCGATCTCCTGGCTGGAGCCGATTTCCCATTTTTCGCCGCCGTTGGGCTTGAGAAGGGTCAGACCCGGCAGAGATGACAACGTAAAGCGCTCGCTTATGCCAAACGGCGCGCCATCGGCCGTATCCGAGATGCGGATGCGTGCCTGATCGGACTCAACATCCGGAATGAGCCAGGTATATCTGCCGCTGTTTGAAGCATTGTTCATGATCGTTGACCAGGTACCGCCGTCATCTGTTGAATATTCGATGTTGACCGACGGCATGCCAGCGGGCGAAGTCCAGAGTATCTCATGAGAGGAGCCCTCGAGCCAGGTTTCCCCACCGCCGGGAGACGTGATGGTGACATTAGCATATTGCTGAATGCTAAATACGGTATCGCTCTGGTCCGTGATAGCCGGGAATTCCGTATTGGTTACGCGTACCAGCGCCTGACTGGTTGTAACATCGGGCAGCACCCAGACGCTGCTACCGGTGTTTGCCGTGATCGCGACGATGGTCTGCCAACTGCCGCCGCCATCAGTTGAGTATTCCAGTTTCACCGTATTCGTATTGCCGATGGATTCCCAGGTGACCAGTTGCACGCTGCCGGCGGCAAAGCTTTCACCGCCGTTGGGAGAGGTGATGGTCAGGACGTTGCGCACAATAGAAAAGGTTGCGTCGGAAACATCAGACGGTGCGCCGTCGCTCGCATCGGAGATTCTGATGAGACCGTTTGAGGTGATGACGTCCGGCACAAGCCATGCGAAGCTGCCGGTATTGGCAGTACTGGCGATGATTGTGGTCCAGTTGCCGCCGCCATCGAGCGAATACTCCAATTTAACCTGAGGGATGCTGCCGCTGGTCGTCCACTGAATCATCTGTTCTGTGTTGACGTTAAAAGTTTCGCCGCCATTGGGAGCGGTAATCGCAAAGCCTGAAACAACGATGGAAAAAGGAGAATCGCTGAGGTCGAGGATGGCTTCATTAACCGTGGATGAAATCCGGACCAACCCTTGCGAGGTATTGGTCGCGGGCACAGTCCAGTCGAAGCTGCCGTCATTCGGCGTTGTCGCGGCGATGGTGCTCCAGCTCGCGCCAGCATTGGTAGAGTACTCGATCTTGACATCCGAAATGTTTCCGGAGGAATGCCACTGGATCGTGTGCGTGTTGCCGTCGGTCAGGGTTTCGCCGCCGTTCGGGCTGGTGACAGTGATAGTTTTGGGTACCGGCGCACCCGGAATTTCAAACCAAATGATTTCATTCTCACCTGTTATAATGGCTGCGATGTCGACATCGCCGTCGAGATCGAAGTCCGCCGCCTGCACGCTGCGCGGACGGGAGAATTCGCCGATAACATCCTCGGAGAAATTCTCGTTACCATCGTTGACAAAAAAGCTTATCCGGTTGGGATCGAAAACATAGCCGGCCACAACCAGATCCATGTCGCCATCGTCATCAAAATCCGCACCATCGACAGACCATGATTCACCCAGTTTCTTTTCAATTTGAAGCCTGTCATCAAAACTAAAATTGCCATTGTGCTTGTACCATTCCAGATGCCCAACCGTACGTTCGGTCCGAACAATATCGAGATTGCCATCAAGGTTCAAGTCGATAGCAAAAATACCGAAGCCACTGCCTCCGGCCAAATCCTGGCGTGTAAAGTCCAGGCCGCCGTTGTTCTGCCAGATGGTTGTCTTGCCGCCGCCAATGCCGATGACCTCGAGCATGCCATCGTTGTCCATGTCTACTGCATCAAGTCTGTGGCCGGACGGGAAATCTGAGTCAAAAGTTCTGCGGTTGAGGCTGTCACCGGAAGCGTTTTCCCACCATAAAACCTGATCCTGTCCCCATGCTGCGACCAGAATATCATTGTCGCCGTCGTTATCGATGTCAGCGGCGACGACGGAGTGGGGTAAGAGACCGGGGGTGGCATCCAGCTCGACCATGTTGAATTCGCCGTTGCCCTTGGTTTCAAACCAGGCCACACCGCTTTCTCCGGTATCTTCGTTGGCGCCGACGGCAACGACATCGATATCATTGTCGCCATCGATGCGAGCGGCATGAATGGACCATGCGTTCTTGAAATCATTACTGATGGTCAGCTTGGTGAACTGGCCGCCGCCTTCATTGCGATACCATTTCAGGCCGGAAAGCCAGGAACCTGCCAGCAGATCGGAATCTCCATCCTCGTCAAAGTCTATTGCATGAAGCCAGAAACCGGTTTGAAAGCCAGTATCGATGGTGTGCTTAACCGTAGATATCTGGCCGGAAACCAGGCACGGAATTGCTATTGTGATAAAGGCCATCAAGATGTGAATTGACCTGGTGAACGCCATAACACCTCCATTTCGGCATACTTGTAGCAAGTGCACCTTTGTGCTGACTATCCTGAGCAGCAAATGATTGCAACAAAAAACCGACTCGCTTCAATATGTCTTATCGGCAGAAACCCTTGAATAATAAAGTGTTGAGTCGGCTAAAGACAATTTCCTTGCTTCCAGGAATAAAACTGCATATATTCAGTACTAATTTCGAATCGACAACCATTTCTACAGGATCTTGACCATGTGGTATAAAAAGCACCTCTTTTTTTTCATTATCTTAATATGTACACCCATTGCAGGCTATTCGCAGTGGCAGGTAGGCCCTCACATCGTAATTTCCATTCCTGAAAATGAGTTTGCAAATGTCGGTGAGACCGGCGGCGGATTCGGAATCAAAGCCGTGCGCCAGACTTCGCTGCTTTCGGATGCGCTCGGCATTCGCGGCGATTTTGCTTTTCTGACTTTTGGCGATGAGACAACGTTTATTCTCGATCCGCTC
>CAZVSL010000422.1:0-5809 GCA_964629935.1 uncultured Calditrichaceae bacterium
GAACCCCGTGCTGTTTACGGGGCTCGTCCGGTTTAAGCTGTTACGACACGCTGAAACGTGAACACCGATCCTACCCTCTAAAAGTCAGAATTTCGATTTTGAGCGTAACATGCCAGTTTGTGAATAATCAAGGCTAGATACCGGGCCGGAAAGAAAAAACAGTGCGGACCCGACCAGGGGGAACGTCGAGTCCGCGCTTTTAAGGAGTGTGGTTCAGGCCGCTTTTCTGTTGGTTTTGAGGCGCGGCTGGTACAGGTCCGGCGCGCTTACTGCTTCTCCCATCACTTTGCGGGATCTGATTTCCAGCAGCAGATTGCTGATGCGTTCCAGGCAATCTCCGCGCCGGCGTTTCGGGCCGTACTCGAAATAGCGGTCGAGTTTCAGATACGCCTCGATCAACTCTTTGCTGGAGGCATTCTTGAGGCTCATCACGTCTTTGGTGTCGATGTCTACCATGTTCTCTTCTTCCCTGAGTTTGAATCAGTTTTTGTCTCGTGTTAGATCATATATGCCGGAGCGCGTCTCTTGTTTGAGCAACCTTGTTTGCTCGACTGGCTGATCTGACGAGTGGGGATGCAATTTTTGTGCCGGGGTGGTGACAGGATTTCAGGAGGCTCTGAGAGAGTAGATTTAACGGTGAACTGTAACATAAAGCATTAATGGCTGCGAAAGACAAAAGCCCCGAAATTGCAGGACAACAAGGCATCGTCCAGGCCGGGCGACGTCGAGGCCATTGGCATTCCGCGGGCCATCGCTGTGGAAATTCCGGATGCGCTGCAAGTCTGCAAAGACCCTCATGACGACAAATTTCTCGAAACCGCTGTTATTGGTGAAGCCGAGTTCTTTGTGACTAAGAATCTCAAACACTTCCCAGCCAAATCCTTCCAAAACGTCCGCATTGTTACCATTGCAAAATTTCTGAGCGAGTTGGAGAAACCGTTTTCCGAGTAGAGGTGTTTTATTTTCGTTTGCCTTTCTCATCAAATTCCCTCTCTTTGTGTCGTCCTCGCCGGACGAAAACCCCTGCACCATCACGCGCAGCGCAGTTACTCACAAAGGAGTGGTAATACAACGAACCCTTTTTCTGCCCCAATTTTTATAAAGAAATTCCACGGCGAGAAACGAATCGCGTTTTCTTTGCTCGCAACAGCGCTGCGCGAGGCAGGATAGGAACGCCTTAATCAATCATGCTGCCAGCAGTAACCGCCGGCCCCGGCTTTTCTCTTGCACCGGGTTCCTTTCTTTGTGATCGCCAGGCATCGACCGGACGACGGAGCGGGTGCTTTATAGGTTTGGGTTTTGTCGGGGACATAATTTTGGTGCTGCCAGCAATATTTGCTGTCGACATAAGCAAACCGGGAGCACCGGGACCCTTTCTTCGTAACGGCCGCACACTGAACGGATGAAGTTTTTCTTTTGGGTGTTGCCTGCGCAATCGATTTTTCTCTCCCGCCCTCGATCGGCCAGTCAGCCGGAATTACCGCTTCTATCCTGTTTTCTACGGAATCCGGCAGCGAGTGAAAAAAATCAATGCCGGTGATTCTTTCTACCTGGTCAACCGTGCGAGCATAATAGCTGAGCGGGTTTACACATTTCTCATTGGGCAAAATAAAGCCGATGCATCTAAACTCAGGTTCGATATCCAGTATCACTTTGTAAAATGAGTCCGGTACCGCAACGTTGTTGGTCCCGATCACTTTCGGTGTCTGAGATATGATAACCGGCCCCGACGCGATGCATAATTCCTCATATTCAACGGCCCAGACTCTGACCTGTTTTTCCAATTTCGACCAGATGCCGCGGTTAAAACTTGGGTGCTGTGGACTCATGTTGCTGTAATAAAAAGACTCTTCCATCGCAACTTTATCATGGTTGCAGTCCGCAGCCGGAACCATGTGTCCCCTATCATAGCCGCTGCCCCTGTAATCAAAATCGTTGGCGGACAGGGTTAACACCCTGGGATCAACAAGAAACTTATCCGTTCGCTCATACAGATCGATCTCGACGTCGCTTTGTGTCAGACGATAAAAAACCCATTTCGCCTGCTCATGGCGTTCATCATAATTCAGCGTATAAAACTTATGTCTGACAATCTGTTCCGAATCTGAGAATTTGGGGAGATATTCTTGACCGAATAGAGATTGAAGAAAAAACAGAGGTAAAATAATTACCGGCCGCATGTTGCATTCTCCGAGTAGATAGCCTTTCCCTATTATGTAGACACATGAAGCATTACTCGCAGAGCGATGCCCAGTCAAAAACGAGGTATTGACTTTTATCTCCAAAATGGATAATATTGCCTATAGAAATTGACAAATATATGTGTTTCTATCCATGCAGGAGACTATTCAGACAAAATCGGCTCGCAGTGAAGCCAGGCGGATTATCCGGGAGAAAAACGGTATCATTCGTACCCATCAGGCACTCAAGGCCGGCATCCATCCGCGGACGCTGTACGAGCTGCGGGACCAGGGTGAGCTCGAGCAGGTGTCCCGTGGGGTTTTTCGTCTCAACGAGCTGGCGCCTATCTCGAATCCCGACCTCGTAACCGTTGCGCTCAGGATTCCGAAGGCGGTTGTATGCCTGATTTCGGCGCTGGCATTTCATGACCTTACCACGCAGGTGCCGCACGATGTCAGCATAGCTCTCGAGAAAGGCGCTCAGTCTCCCCGCCTCGAGCATCCGCCGGTGATCGTGCATCGCTTCTCGAAGAAGGCTTTCACCGCGGGCATCGAAACGCATCAAATCGATGGCGTGGATATCCGGATTTACAGTCCGGAAAAGACCCTGGCCGATAGTTTCAAGTTTCGGAACAAGCTGGGCTTGGAGGTGGTTCTGGAGGCCCTCAAGCTCTACCGAATACAGCGGCAATTCAAATCGGATGAGCTGCTGAAGTACGCCCGTGTTTGCCGGGTCGAAAAAGTCATGACGCCTTACCTTGAGGCTACGCTTTGACGAAGAGAAGCCCTAAAAATATCGCAGCATCCGTCCGGCAACGACTCCTCAATAAAGCGCGAGCCGACCACCGGCCTTTCACCGAGCTGCTGCAGTACTACGCGATGGAGCGCTTTCTTTACCGCTCCACTTTTTGAGATATTCACAAGCGATTTCCGCCTGTTTGCGCCAGATTACGACGGGTTGCCACTCCGTTCTGTCCTTTTTTCTTGCTTTTTAAAATCAATTATCTTTAATTACCCCCGACATAGGTAATTCCCCATTTTTGGGGATTCGGAAGCCCGGTGAGAATCCGGCGCTGCCCCGCAACTGTAAGCAGCTACGAAAGTCGCAATTTCGCCACTGTTCCAGGTATTCGGAATGGGAAGGCGCGACCAGTAGGCTTGAAGCTGTAAGCCAGGAGACCTGCCTGTGGATTCCTTCGAGGGAAGGGCTATGCTTCTGGTTTAGCCAAAAACAAACCCAACTTCCTTGTCGGAGGTTGGGTTTTTTGTTTTTGCACCGCATCAAACCCTCCTCTGTTTCCACAGCAGACTTCCTTGCAGTTGTGCATGCTTTCTCATTTTCCATGGTGAATGATGATGAATGGCAAACTCAACTGCGTTTTGCTTGTTTCTTTTGTCGCCAGCGTGATCTTGTGTCAGCAATTGTCAGGACAGTCGCATACTGGCATCGCTGGCGTCGTGCGTTCTGTCGATGGTAGGCCTTTGGACGGCACCAATGTGGTGGTTCTGGGAACGGCTTTCGGTGATGCCACAGATGAGCAGGGTCGCTTCGAGATCGGCGCTCTGTCAGCCGGGACGTTTAAAGTTGAAGCTGCGCTTATCGGCTACAAACCTGCTGTCCGGACTGCAGAAGTCAAGCCCGGTTTTAGCGCCAGCATCAATTTCTACTTAAAGCCGGATACGCTCAGCCTGGAGCAAGTCATCGTCACGGCGCAACGGCCCGAGACCGGATTGTCGCAGATGACGCCACACCTGCAGATCATCACGCGCGCTGATATTGCCAACAGCAATGCCCGAACCCTGAGCGAGCTGTTGCGGCAGGTTTCCGGAGTTTTTATAAAGAGCTACGGTAATTCTCCGGCCCAGCAAACCATTTCCATTCGCGGCGGAGAAGCGAACCAGGTGCTGGTATTGATCGATGGCGAGGCGGTCACCAATCCACAGACGGGACAGGCGGACCTGAACAGCATGGCGCTCAGCAATGTCGAGCGCATCGAAGTCCTGAAGGGAGGGGCGTCCGCTTTGTTCGGGAGCAACGCCATCGCCGGCGTCATCAACATCCAAACCCGATCAGGCGGCAGGCCCGAGGGGCTGGAGATGTCGCTGCAAACAATGCTCGCTGCTTTCGGGACGCGCCAGTTGGGTTTGCATCTGGCGCAACAGGTTGGCCGGTTCAGCTATAATCTGGCGCTGGACTGGCAGGCGAGCGATGGCGACTTCGAGTTCGTCAATTCCGCGCGTGTGCACCGGCCGGTGCAAAAGCGCCGGAATGCAGATTTTCACGCGTACAATGCATTTGCCCGGGTCAAATTTGATTTATTCGAGCGCTCGAAGTTACAGCTTAGAACGCAATTGTATGATTTCGAAACCGGTACGCCGGGAGAAATCAGCAATCCGACACCGCAGGCGCGCTCACGCGATCAACGCTATTTGACAAACGCCTCTTTCACAAGCAACCTTGGCCCCAAGCTTCGCTTCTTCCTGTCTGGCTTCTATGATGTTTTCCGGAATGATTTCGAAAATCCGGACCAGGTCAGCCTCGACGGCAGCCATGAGACTCGATCCTACGGCATTGAAGCACGGCAGAGCCTGGCTTTCTTACCACAGAGTCACCTGACGCTGGGCGCGGGATTCAAGCAAGATGAAGTCTCCGGAACCAACATCGCAGGCCAGCCGCGCCGCAGCAATCTGAGTCTGTTTGCGCGCGGCAAGCTGGGCTTTGCCAATGAGTCTGGGGTTCTGTTCAAGTCGTTTGCTTTGTATCCGGCCATTCGTGTCGACAGGTTTAGCGGCTTACCTGCCGAAGTGAGCCCGAGGTTAAGCTTTGTGCTGCAAGAGTTCCTTGCGCGTGACCTGAAGCTTGTCATCGATACCGGCAGGTCGTTTCGCGTGCCATCCTTCAATTCGCTGTTTTTCATATCGAGCGTCCAGGTCAGGAGTAACCCCGATCTCAAACCGGAGCGCGCTGCCGAGTTCGATGTTGGGTTGCATTTCGAGAGCAACGATTCTGCGCTCGGTGAATACAGTTTCAGCAGCACCTATTTCCGCCGCAAGGTGGACGGCACCATCATCTGGCTGCCGGATTTTCGCTTCATCTGGAGCCCGCGCAATATCTCGAAAGTGATTGCGCAAGGGGTCGAGCTGTCTCTTGCCTGGGGCCTGCCAAATGAACGACTGAAACTGGATGTCAACTATACATTCACCGATTCGCGCTTTGACTTGCCGGGAAATCGGAATCCCGTTCCCTACCGTCCCGGGCACGTTCTTAACTCGGAATGGACCTTTAAAGTAGCGGAGTTCAGGCTAAGCTTCGATCAAAAGTGGGTGAGCGAAAGATTGCCGAACGTGGCCGGTACCAACGCTGTGCCTTCCTATTGGCTGGTAGATTTTACCGCTTCCCGCCAGGTGCAGGTTGCCGGTCTCGAGCTGCTGCCAAAGTTATCTCTGCACAACGTTTTTTCAGAGAATTATGCAGTCGTAAGCAATTTTCCCATGCCGGGACGAGAATACCGGTTTAGTCTGACGACCAGTTTCTAGTTTGATTATTCGCAAACCGGCATTTTACGCTCAAAATTGAAATTCTGACTTTTACAGAGTAGGGTCAGTGTTCACGCTTCAGCGTGTCGTAA
>CAZVSL010000423.1:0-5801 GCA_964629935.1 uncultured Calditrichaceae bacterium
TATAAGGTCGAGTGCATCTTCCAAGCTGACCCGATTTGGAGTGGGATAAACGACAGTTACTTCTGCCAAGAGCTTATATGTCTCGAAAAGAACTTGTTCAAAAACCGTCCTAGTGAAATCCCTGTCATTATGGTCCTCAACAGTATCAAGCACAGCGATGAGCTTGTCCCAGTCATTCTTGTTCTTCTGTCTCGCTCTATTGGTTTTTGAAACTGAAGTGCATCTCAAGGGGTTATTTACATAAGGTTCATTCGAGCCACCCAACACATTGTGGTTTTCCTTGTCGAATGGAACAATGACTTTGTGTGCAATGGTTCTCGCGTCAAAAGAACCTTCACTATCATGCGCGGCCTGAAGAGAGCGACAATCCCACTCATGGTCAACAGACTTGCTTAAAAGTTGTGTCGGCAACACGTATCGGTAAGATTTTGTCTTGCTTGTGAGACAACTCCGAATGTTTGCTTTAAGCGGGTTGTATTCCTTAGCAAGGGGTTCAATAGCATCTTCTTGCTCAAAGGTTGAAACAATACGCTTCCATCTTTGTCGTAAATACTCTTCACACCTCTTTGACAGAGGTAGTCCGGTTGTCATTTTTGATGGTAATTAGAAGTTAGTCCAGAGAATTTCTGTTCTATCCGCCTTTTATAGATAGCGCCTTCTTGGTCTTGGCAACATGCACGTTCCAATCTTTGTATAGTTCATCCATGAGTTCACATCTGTAACCTGAAATGGCAACTTTAGCCTTGATGCTTTTCAAAACCTCGGCAAGTTTGATATGCATAAGATCGGACATTTCATACTTATATGCATTTTTGTCTCCTCTGGAACCGTGGGGATAGGGAGGATCACAATAGAAGAGGGTCTCAAAACTATCGTATCTCTTTATAACATTAAGGGCATCATCATTCTCAATTTGAACCATCAAGAGCCTCGAGGCAATGTACTCCAAACCTTCAACACTACCAAGCCAGCGTGAAACAGCCCCTGCCATTCCTGCTCTACTGGTGGACAAACAATTTGCCCATCTGCCATTAGATGCTGTTTGTGCCAAACCTGTTCTTACCTGTCTGGCACGAATAAAAAATCGTCTGGCTCTCTCAAGATCAGGAATACTTTCATTCTTGCCATTTGATTCAATCGCCTTTTGGAACTCCTCACGTGAAAATGGCGTCATCCCAATTGCATATAACAACTCTTCTTTCTGATCCCTTAAAACCTTGAAGAAGTTCACGACTTCTCCATCGATGTCATTGTAAGTTTCAACGGGAGAGGGAGCCCGGTTAAGCAAAACAGCCGCGGAACCGCCAAACGGCTCACAGAAGTGATGACTGCTTGGGAGTAAAGGAAGTAACCAATCCAGATGACTGTATTTTCCCCCATACCACCCAAAAGCTATTAGCTTCTTTGTTCTTTTTGGTACATTTTGACCGAGTGACATGGCTTGCCCACGTGTAATTTAAATTGAATATGCTCGTTCTAATTCTTTAGTAAGAAAGACAAAAAAATAGTCGAAGTAAAGCAATTTATACCACCACCGAAACTGGTCAACAATATCAGAAAAGCGAGAGCTGGCGCGTCTTAACCAGCGGTTCTGCATCAAAACCGCGTTCGATCAAATGCCTGGCGAAGTCGCGGAAGCCATGAGTTGTGTAGACCTTCCTGGGGTTGACTTTGCTCACATACTCGATCAGACCATCAAAGTCGGCATGGTCGCTTAACGGCAGCACAAAATCGACGCCCAGACGAAACTTTGTCCCCGGATTCACTCCCCAGCCTGACAGGAAGACGATGCGCTTGTGCTCCAGCCGTTTGATCATCCGCGACCTGATCGCGTTGCGCGGGATGATCAAAACCTTGCCCTCAACTTCTGTGCGCCGGTACTTCTGCCAGCGACCGAAATCGTAGCCAAAATCCTCATAGATGCGCGCAAGCGCTGCCACGGAGCCGTGCACGCTCAACTCAAATCCGGCATCGCCCAGGATCTTCATCGCTTCCTGGGATTTGCCGAGTACGTAACCGGCGACCACAGGCACAGCGCCTGCACGCAGGGTATCGTACACAAAATCCACCAGTTGCTGCTCGACCTGCGCACGCGGCAAAAACCGATAGATCGGCCTGCCGAAGGTAGACTCCACGATCAAAACATCGCTCTCGGGAATCTCGATTGGCTCCGAGACTGCGCTTGTGCGGGTGTTGAAGTCACCGGAATAAAGCAAACGACTGCCGTTGCGTTCAATCAGAACTTGCGCCGAACCCAAAATATGGCCAGCCGGATACAGCGTGACCGAACAGGTATCGAAAGCATGAGGCAGACCATACGTGAGTGTCAGACTCTGTGTCTTACCGATTCGCTTTTGCAAAAAACGCAGCGTCTTATCCGTTGCGATAATGCGCTGGTGTTTTCTTGCATGGTCCATGTGAGCGTGCGAGATGACGCATGTCTCCACCCGCTTTTTGGCGTCAACCCACAGTTGCGCACCGTCTATCTTCAGACCTTTGTCAAAAACAAACATGGGAACTGATTATTCGCCAGCGGTCTCGTTGAGAAGCTCGTAGACTTTCGCCTCAAGATTGCGGCCATGCAAATTCTTATAGCGGATGACGCCATTGCGGTCCAGAAGATAGTTTCTTGGCAGCGCTTCGATATTGAACAAATCGGCCAGGGCCATATCCCAGCCCTGACCGTCGGCTATTTGAGGCCAGGTAATATTGTTTTCATCCAGGTAGGTCCTGAGAGAATCAAGATCATAGTCCAGACTCAGGCCAATGATCTCAAACCCGCGCTTGTGGTATTTTTGATAGCTGCGTTTGAGCTCATCCAGAGACTCTTGCCACGGTTTACACCATGTCGCCCAGAAATCGAGCAAGACCACTTTGTTCTGATAGTCTTCAAGATCGATCACGTTGCCGTCGATGTCTACCGTTCTAAACGAAGGCGCCCGCACATCCGTCTCCAGCGTCTGTTTCGGATAGACCACGGTATCGGCGAGCACAAGGGATATCTGCTCGCCTGTCGGAGAAACATTGTACAACCGGTAGGTCTTGCCTCCTATCCCGAAATAATCCGTTGCCTTGAAATATTCATCGGAATCACTGGCGCCATCCAGGACGCCGTCACGATTGACATCGATCACCACCGCCGTTCGCTCCGTGTCATGAAACAAGCCGTTCAGGTCATCATCAAACAGCGCAAGCTTGTATGTTATATCCAATAGTGCAATATGGCCTTTGCGATAGCCGTTTCGAAACGCGATCAAAGTCTCAGGCAACCGGCCCGTATAGCGATAAAAGCTGACCGGATACGGTACAATATGAACCTCCGAGCCAGCCTTGTAGGATACTTCGACCATTACCTCTTTTGTGCGAAAGGTTGCATTGACGTCGTCCCAGGCCGGGTCGCCATCATCGGTGAGGTCTTCGTTGTTGTTACGGTCGATATAAAGCAGGCTCATGTTACGGCCGCTGATTTCATCGACCAGAATGGAGATCAATGAATCCGGTCCGTTGCCAATAGCAAGCGCACCAAAAAGCGGGTGGGGTGATTGCAGCGTCGGCAGCGTCAGATCGGACTCCAGCGGCATGTTTTGCAATTGAATACGTTTGGGAACATAGTAATTCACCACTGCCATAGCATCCGACTCCATGGCAAGCTCTGCACGAAATTCGTTTCGGTCCAGACTGAACAGCCATATTGTGACGCTGAAGACAGCGAACAGCGCGATGCCAGCCAGAACCATGAGGTTTCTCTTGCTATGTCTTTGCATTCCCTTGAACTATCTGGTTAGTTTTGTGTCGCTTGCATTATCGTCAGATTTACTCTGAGCCTTCACATTTGTTCCGCAAAGTTCAAGCCTAAGCGTCTCTTTGTTCCAGCCAGGATTGCAGATAACGCCCGGTATGTGATTCTGCACAAGCAACAATGTCTTCCGGCCGGCCCTGACAGACAACCCTCCCGCCCTGTTCACCTCCCTCCGGCCCAAGATCGATGATATAATCGGCACACTTAATCACGTCAAGGTTATGCTCAATTACGAGGACAGAGTTGCCATTTTCGATCAATCTATTCAAGCAGTCGAGTAAATTCTGAATATCATGAAAATGCAAACCGGTGGTCGGTTCATCAAACACGAAGAGCTGGTGCTTGCCGCTCCTCTCGGCCAGGTGAGCTGCAAGCTTGACGCGCTGCGCCTCGCCGCCGGACAGCGTTGTCGCCGGCTGCCCCAAACGCAGATAGCCCAGACCAACATTTTCCAAAATCTGCAATTTTCTTACAACTTTATCGGAGTCGCTTAAGAATTCCAGAGCCCCGGTTACAGTCATGCTGAGTACGTCATGGATGCTCTCGCCTTTATAGCGCACTTCGAGTACATCTTTGCGAAAGCGCGTACCGCCGCATACCTCACACGTGAGATACAGGTCCGCCAGGAACTGCATCTCCACTTTCTCCACCCCGGCTCCCTCACACCGTTCGCAGCGCCCGCCGGCAGTATTAAATGAAAATGTCCCGGGCTTAAAACCGCGGGCTTTTGCACGCAGCGTGCCGGCAAAAAGCTGCCGGATGGCATCGAAGGCCTTGGTATAGGTCACAGGATTTGAGCGCGGCGTGCGGCCGATGGGCGACTGGTCCACCAGAACGCAGCCGTCTAAGTGTTGCGCACCTTCTATACGCTCGTGGGCGCCTACCCGACCGTGGCTCACGCCAAAGTAACGACTTAGTCCCCGATACATGACATCATGCACCAGTGTACTCTTGCCCGAGCCAGACACACCGGTCACCACCACAAACATGGCCAGCGGGATATCTGCTGTCACATCATGCAGATTGTTCTCAGCGGCGTTGACAATTCTCAACCTGTTGCCGTTGCCGGTCCGACGTTTGGCGGGAACCGAGATGGACTTCTCATGCTTGAGGTATTGCGTAGTCAACGTACGTGCGCCGTTGGCCAGCACCGAATCGAAACTACCGCTGTAAACCAGCTCGCCGCCATGTTCGCCGGCGCGCGGCCCGAGATCGAGCAGATGGTCACTCACCTCCATCATCTCGCGGTCGTGCTCCACAACTACAACGGTGTTACCCAGGTCTCTGAGCGCCAGCAGAATATTGATCAATCTGCTGTTGTCACGCGGATGCAAACCGATTGAGGGCTCATCCAGCACGTAAAGCGATCCGACGAGCTTGAAGCCAACGGACGTCGCCAGGTTGATGCGCTGATACTCGCCGCCGGAAAGCGTTTGCGTGTGCCGGTTTAGTGTGAGATAACCGAGGCCAACATCTACAAGATATGTCAGGCGCGAACGTAACTCCTTCAGTATTTGAAAAGCGATGTCCTGCTCTGTGCTCGATAACTGCAGCGTGGCAAAGAAGTCGTGGGCAGCCTGAATCGCCATCTCACTGACCTCGCCGATGTGTTTGCCGCCGATTCTGACATTGAGCGCCTCCGCCCGCAGCCGCATCATCCTGCAATCCGGGCAGGGTACAAATCCACGATAACGGCTGAGCAACACCCGAACACCGAGCTTGTACTTCTTGCGCTCCAGCCGCCGGAAAAAACCCCTGATGCCGGGAAACGGCCGTTCACCTTCAATGATGATTTGCTGGTGCTGCGGCGGCAGGTCCGCCCAGGGGCGATTGACGTCGATGCCGTGCTCGGCCGCCTTATCCAGCATGCTCGCAAAGATATCACGACGTTTGGGCGTATTCCAGGGTGCAACAGCTCCTTGCATAAGCGACTTTGGCTTATCCGGAATCACAAGATCGAGATCGATCTCGATGATTTCGCCAAAACCATTGCACCTCTGGC
>CAZVSL010000424.1:0-5795 GCA_964629935.1 uncultured Calditrichaceae bacterium
GCTGGCGTGACGGCGCAGGCTCCACCCGCCGCATTACCAATGGCGGCGGCAGGACAAGACCATCTCCGGCATGGAGCGGCAGGTCGGGCATCAGCAGGTCTTTCGCGCTGCCGTTTTGGCTGAGCTCGGGTTGAAACTGATCTGCCGTATCGGATGCGACCGTATCGACAGGAACCGGGATTGAGTCGTCTGGCAAAAGTTGGGTAATTCCTTCCAGTTTATTATCGCCGGCAAGCTCGGCGAGCTTCTGCTGCCAATCTACCAGTGTGATGAGCAGGACGAGCATTGTGAAAAACAAGATAAAAAACAAAATACGCATGGGTTCCTCCATTCGATTATTTAGTGTCTGACAGACCGCGCAGCGATACGCACGGAGATGTTTTGCTGCGTCTGCTTCAGGTAGTCGATGACTTCGACGACTTTGTCGAACGTCACACGCCGGTCTACGTACAGGACCACAATCTGCGGCCAGGTCAATCCTGCTGTCGCGCTTTGAAAAGCATCAACGCTGGCAAATGTTGATTTCTTGCCATTGAGGTCAACGCGAATTTCGCTATCCGTTAAAATGATCTTGCCGGCCTCGGCATCAGACATTTGCCTTCCCGTTGCCGATTCAGGCAGTTGCAGCTCTTCCAGCTCATGCAGCTTTTGCTGCAGTTGTGCGAGCTCGGCGTCTTTTTGGGCAAGTGCTGCGGTCGTGTCTCGCAAGCAAGGCCGGGTGACGGCAAAGATGATGATGAACAGGCCGAGAAATCCGACAGCTATGTCTGCCAGGGCGATGAGATGTTTGAATACACGCATGGATCAGTACCTGATTTGGCTGTTCTCATCGTCATAATCTCCGCTATCGGCGCTATGGCCATCACTGTCGAGAGCAAGCGACTCTGCTTCGTCAAACAGGCCCTGCTCCGGCTGTGGCAGCTCGTCGCGCGAAAGAGGCAGCAAGGCCGGCCGGGTATAGGGTTTGAGCAGGAATATCAGGATTTCCCCCCAAAGACCGCCGAGGGCCAGCCCGGCAATGGTCGAGAGCCAAACATTCTCCAGGGGTGCAAGCACCTTTGCCAGAAACGACTCTCCGGTATCCAGGTTCACACTGTCGCCGAGTACGGGCAGCACTTCCATTAGTCCCAGGCAAGTGCCGATCATGCCGGTCAGAATCGCCAGGGTGCTGGTCATTTCGGTGGCGTCATACATGCGCTGCATAAACCGCAACTCCCGCAGGGTGAAATTCTTAAAATAGGCGCGCACCTGTGCCAGAATCAGAAAGAAACTGGTGGCGGCCATATAAACCAGGTAGAGCAGCATGGCTGGCCATACCGGGCCGATGGCTTTCAGCGTTTGTACAAAAATTGCGTCCATGGTGATCTTATGTTATTACTTCTCATTCTTTGCAATAAAATGGAAAGTGAAAGTTTAGCTGTTTGAAATGGAGTGCAATCCTTTAGCATTGCAGAGCACTGTTCAAATATTTTTGAAATTTGACATAAACGAAAACCTGCAAAACTAAAGTTTTGCACTCCGAAATTCACACCGCTAAACTCTTACAATGCAAAGAATGAGAAGTAAATCGGCCCATGCGGCTTGGCCGCGCTGGGATTTATGGATGAGATTGATCGCTGTCGCCGGCGCGCAGCTCGCGCTGCAACTTCTGTCTGAGCGAATCTATCTCGATCTGCGTAAATTCATGAATTTCTGATTCCTGCTCTGGCTTGCCCGGCCATTGTAACGGTGGCAGTTTGGCCAGCGTCGAGGCGCCGTCAGGCACAGGTCGCAACTGGCGCTCAAAGTCCTCCACTTCCTGGATCAGGTCGCGATTGGCATTGAGCTGTCTTACCATGTCACCAAAGCGTTCCACCATGCCGGAAACCTCCACCAGCCGGGAGTCAATGTCCAGCCATTTTGCCCGATAGCGTGCATACAAGTCGAGGTAGGCGAGCTCTGCCACAACCCAGACGTAGCGGCTCTGCAGGTCATCCCGAATCATCAGCAACGCCTGTTGCACGGCCGGCAATTCGCTATTCGGTTGCTGCACCAGGGTATTGAGCTCATTGAGCCTCTGGTGGTGAGCCTGATACAACGCGAGATTGTCATTTTGCAACAGGTGAAATTTACGTGTGAGCCGCTGCTTTTCCTGCCTGCGTATGTCCGGTTTTTCCAGCGCTTGTAGAATCTGTAGCATTTCCAGACGGGTCTGGGCGATGCGGTCTTCTGTTTTTCGTACCTCCTCCAGCACTTGCTCTACCAGCGCAGCGTCGGATTTTGGATCGGGAGATTGCAGGTGATTCAGGACATTGTCCAGGGCACGCAGGGTGCGTTGACGCATGACTTCCATACTTTGCAGCATGGCATGCTTGCGCGCCCAGTATTCCGATAGCCGTTGTTCGTACTCTTTATACTGCAGGCGATAGGCGCGTGAGTTCTTCGGCAATAGCTCCATCTTCTGCTGCATAGTGCGCAATTCCTGCATGACTGATCTGGTGTGCTGGCGAACATCGGAGGTTAATGTTTGTAAGGAATCAACGGTGAGCTTGAAGGCGCGTACGTTCTTTTGCAGAAGCCGGGGCACGTCGACGCTTTCCTGACCATTACTGACGTCAGGGTGAGCCAGCAATACCGCAATCAAAACAAGTGTCAATGAAGTCAACATCATTTTCATGGCTGTTTTCCTGCTTTCATATTTGGTTCTATTGCATTAGACGTGGGTAGTGACAAAAATTAAAATCGAGCTCATACAAAAACCACCGGCACATCCTGGTCGACGATGCCATCAGTTGCCTGCACCCGCTTCCGACAGCTTTCACACAGGGAGTAATAACGCACTCGGTCGCCCTGTTTTGGCTTGATGGTCGCTTTTACGATTTTCTGCATCTCAGCAAACCGACTTTTGGTGAGCAGACATTCAAACACTGAGTATTGCACGCCGATGCCGAATTTATGCAAGCGGCGATATAAGCGTGAGCGACGTTTGTCATCTGTGATGTCATAGCAGACAACGATGAAGCTCTTCTGTGTCGGTTTACGTTCTTGGGTTTTGTGCATGAGTCTTTGTTACTTTCGAAGATTCCCAAGAGAGGATGGCTCACAACGTGGGCCATATAACACTCAGGGTGACGGCTTCACCTTGTCGTTGGCAGCGCCACACTGATCAGTCAGGCTGAGCCCTTCGGAAGCCTGAGGAGAGCTCCGTCAAAGTCTGACGGTCTCGCCTTAGAACAAGAATCGTTTCTCAACGATAAGAGCACGGCGGGCGTGCTTGATGCTCCCTCTCCGAAGCTTTCGAAAGGGGACCGGCTTTCTACGGCTCAAAACCGGAACGGCGTATAGTCCTTCTGCTTATCCAGCAGCACGCGCACCAACTGCCGTACCTGACCGGGCAACCCCCCGACCGGGTCGGTTGATTGATTGGCAAAAGCATTGTGCTTGCGCAACCGCTCCTCGAACGCCATGGTAAATCGCTCCAGACTCGCACGTGTCATCGTACATCGTTTTCGGACTGTTGTGAAATCCGCTGGCCGGATTTGTCCGGTATTCACCAGACGCAAGACCAGGGCATCTACCATTGGGCAGCGCCACTCTTCTATCATATCCGAGGCCAGAGCTGCATGGCCCCGCTTCGGTTCATGGAAGAAGCCAAGATACGGGTCGAGGCCATGTGTATGCAGCAGGCTGCTCATGTGCGAATAGAGCAGCGTATATCCCAGGCTCAGCATGGCGTTGACAGGATCGCGCGGCGGATTGTATTCACGCCGGTTGAACCGCCATTCACCTTGCAGCGCTTTTCGCAACATGGCGTAGCTGATGGAAGTAGCCGATCCTTCGAGACCACGCAATGACTCCAGTGAGCCGGCCGCCGGTATTTTGCGCCCGATTCTCTGCAGTTGCGACAGCTTAGCCTGCAAAGCGCCGTGCCGCCGCTGCTGACGCCACACCGATTCCATGCCCGCCACTTTTCCGAGGATGAATTGCTGCGCCAGACGCAACCGGAAGCGCGCATCGTGAAATTTGCGAAATTGCGCCAGACGCAGCTTTACATGCGTGCCGTCCCCGCGTGTGAACTGGCCGTAGAAGCGGCCGTTCTGAGAAACGTAAACCACGTCCACGCCGCGTGCCATGAGATAGCGCACGGCCGGCTGGGTGATGTATGCCGGTACCATGAGAACGAGCCGGTCTACCTGCACCGCCGGGATTTCCTGCACCACGCGGCGTTTGCGGCGGACCTGCACCCGGTCATTCACCACGCCGACAGTGGCGCCATGTTCGCGCACATAAATGACTGCCATGTTAACTCACCTTGGTTTCTGCAATTTGCCACTGGCCGTCGCGCGCCTTTTTCAGCGCCAGCCATTCTCCCAGGTACTTGCAGCCACGGCTGAGATGATAAAGACGCGTCTTATCACGGTTGATCTGGAGATGCAGCCGTTCAAGAGCGCGGACGGCCACATCCTGCATCTGCTCGGCCTCCTGCCGGCTGGCAGCAAACAGGGCGATGTCATCGCCGTAGCGCACAAAGCGCAGCCCCCGACGGCGGACATCCCTGTCGAAACCGTCGAGGTAAATATTCGCCAGCAGTGGCGAAAGCGGGCTGCCCTGCAGGAGGCCACGGGGTTTGCTTATCAGCCTGGCGCCGCTGCGCGATTCTGTGATGACCTCAGCAGCGAGGATTCGCTTCAACAATTTGATGATGGCGAAATCATGCACGCGTTTGCGCACGCAGCGCAGTAGCGGCCGGTGCGGAATGCTGCCAAAACAGTCGCTCAGGTCGATCTTGACCATCCAGGGACGTCCTGCCAGGGCATGCTGCCGCGCCTGGGCGATGGCAGTCTGGGGGGAATGACCGCTACGATAGGCGTGGCTATAATCATCAAAGTAAGGTTCGAAAATGGGAATGAAAATCTGGGCCAGAGCGCGATGTACGATACGGTCGCGCACGCAGGGAATGCCGAGCTCACGCGGCGGGCCGACTTCCCGTTGCAAGTAGATGCGCTTCACCGGCGCCGGGCGATACCGCCGTTGTTTCAGCTCCTTTTGCAGCTTCTTCAGATGAACAAAGGATTTGCTGTCGAATTGCGAAGTCGACATGGCGTCGACGCCGGCAGATTTGCTTTGCCGGCGCACGGCACGCCAGGCACGGTTCAGGTTGGCGTCGGAATAGAGCTTCTGGTAAAGCGGTGAAAATAACATTGTCACTCCTTTCAATAGGAGAGACGTTGTAGGGACTCAAAATCAAAATGGCGCTTCACCGTTTCGGCGCAAGGGCGTGGGCAATCTATAAGGTCTGGTCCGGACTAAGCCCACTTGCCACTATTCCAATTCAACAAGCGGCGAAGCTTTTGTTCTTTAACAAAAAAAAAGAAGCGCACGGTACTCAACAAAGGATGATGCAGAAATGAAAACCAGGCGAGCCGTCCCTTTTCATCCGATTGCTCTTTGCAGGCCATCATTTGCGCACGATATTCTCGTTTGAGCCGGAGCAGGGCTTTGTTCAAACCTTGTGCCTGCAAAGCGATCAAGAAATCCAGAAAGAATTGTGCCTCTGCTTCACACTCTGGTGCAACGTGTGGCAGCAGACGTTGCAACAAGGGGTAGCCTTCGATTTTAGCTTTGTCGGTGGTCGCCTCGGCAAGCCAGGCGCCACGAAAGCAGGCCAAACGCTGCGGGATCGGGCCCCGACCCGACAGATAGATGAAATCACAAATTTCCGGCCGGCTGAGAAATTTCATCAAATCCTGCTCTGAGATCTCGAGCGCACGCATCACAAGCCGTAACGGCGTCTGCACGCCAGCCGCGCCGGCCTG
>CAZVSL010000425.1:0-5780 GCA_964629935.1 uncultured Calditrichaceae bacterium
AATATAAGCAAAAAGCTGGGGTGAAAGCAAGGGAATTGGTTGCATTTGCGGGGCTGATTGGCTAAAATGAGATGTAACCACCTCCGGATTGCGAGATATGACTGAGCATACGGCCGGCAAGAATGCCCTTATCCTGGGCAACGATGTTGTTGACCTGCACAAACCGGGCATACACGGAAAGTGGCCGGATAGCCGCTTTGTGCAGCGCGTCTTCACAATAAAGGAGCAAGCTGCCATCCGGCAAGCCTCTGAGCCCGATGTCGTGCTCTGGGCGTTTTGGGCTGCCAAAGAAACCGCTTTCAAAATGGTCTCGAAACTATCGCAACCGCCGGTCTTTTCTCACAGAGAGTTCGTGGTGACTCCGGATGTCCGCTCGCTATCGATCGATTCCGGCCTGTTGTCGGTTCACGTATTGACTGATACCGGCTCTTTCCCGGTTATGATCACAATCACGCCCGATTACGTCCATGCTGTGGGAGCGATTGGCCGAAACGAAAATCCCCACATGATGACGCATCCCGCAATTGAAAGGATGGGGAAATTTGATTACTTCAGCACTGTTCGCGAGCGGGGCGCCGAAGCTGGCAACAACCCTGAGTTTGGCGAACATCTCTCCCGAGACCTCACCGATGCTGAACGGCAGTCCATTCTCAATTCAGTTTCCGCGGATATTCGGGTACAGTGTAAGCAGGAAATTGCACAGAGGCTGAGCATCACGCCGGACCGGCTGCAAATCATCCGGCCGCTGACTTCCGGTCAATCACAGCCGCCTTATTTGCTCCTCGACGGCGCGCGCTGGCAGCTTGACCTGAGCCTGTCACACCACGGCAGGTGGCTGGCGTGGGCCGTGGCTCTGCCGCCCTCCGGCCATGACATGGCGCATGCAGAGTCACAATGATTCCAGAAACGATAAGATTGCATCTGTAAATTTCTCATTCGAATCTCCCGCTACCGTGTGACCCGCGCCTTTTACTTCGACTATTTTGCCTGCACCAACAGCTCGATCGAATTCATCGATGGCGGCTTCTCCTACGACGTCGCTCATGGCGCCACGTACCAGTAATAGCGGAACGGTGATATGCCGCAACGCCGAGATCAAACGGCTGCTTTCCTGAACTTGCTCGATGCACTTTGCTTGCACCAGGCGCGGATCCCAGTGCCAGCGATAACGGCCATCAGCATTCTTTCGGAGATAGCGCTGCGGGTCCCGGATCGCTCGGCCGCGATACGCAGAAATAGCATCCGCGGCCTGCGCCAGCGATTCGAAGCCATCTTTGTACTTGTTGACGAAGCCAAGTATGCGTTGCAAGCCTTTTGCTTCGAGTTGAGGCGCAATATCGACCAACACCAGCGCCCGGCAAAGCTCGTCGGTAAACTCAGCGCTTGCCAGCAACGCCACTGCCCCTCCAAGCGAAGCGCCGACGATGACCGCCGGCGCCCCAAGCTGCTGCACAACGCTTTTCAGGTCATGCATAAAGGCTTCGACGGAATAGTCGCCTGCCTGTGACCAATCGCTTTCACCGTGACCGCGCAGGTCCAGGGCCACAGCCTGCCAACCGGCTGCAGCGACTATTCCGGCGGTCTTGCCCCACGAGGTTTTCTGCTGGCCGCCGCCGTGCAGGAACAGGACGGTCGGCTGTGCGACTTGACCCCAGGCTTCCGCAACGAGAGTCAGCTCCTGGTTGATCGGAAATTGTATTTTGCGTGAATACTGCATTTTCGGTAATGAATCGCTTTTGTAATTAATGCTACACAGAAACTTTGGCAGAAACCGTTGGAACGGTTCCTACAAAGCTACTCGATCTCATCAATAAAATGCAAACAATGAGAAGTAAATCGGCCCATGCGGCTTTGCCGCGCTGGGAATTCATGTACTAAGCTTTGTGTTTCTTTGTGTCCTGGTGGTGCTAAGTTGTCGTCCGTTTCGTTGCCAGGAAACGGAAGAACGCAAAGATCAGAATCAGAGAAAATACAGGCACGAGTATCAGTGCGCCGGTGGCAAAGCCGACGCCTGCCACGGTAACGGCGCCGGCTGTAAAGCCAGCGATGCCTTCGCCGCCCATGACGCCGGCGGCCAGAACCAGACCAGCCTGATAAAGATGGCTGTAGCGGCGGTCGATAAATACCCGAATGACAGCACCCAGCGCGATGGGAATCGCCAACCCTAATCCCAGGAAAAGCCCGATGCCAAACGGCATGAGCAAAAGGTTGTTGCGCAAATTCTGCGGTAAAAACCGGGTGACCAGCTCGAGCACAAAGCCAATGCCAAAGCCGGCAGCAAACACCGACGGAAATTCAAAACCGAAGATACTGCTGGCGACCAGACGCGCTTGTGGCGCCGGCATGGCCGGGGTAAACAGTTGCTCCTGAAAGCCGGTGCGGATGATGTGCAGGACAAGGGGTGCGGCCAAACCGGCGGTCACCACAGCGATGATGTCAGCTTTAACAATGTCAAAAAAGCGCGTGCCAACGATGTGTGCGGATTTGAAATCGTGCCCGGCATCGCCAGCGATGGCGCAGGCAACGCTCACAAATGTGACGATCATAAACGAAGCGGAAACGCTCAGCTCCTGCGCAAGCAAGCCATACACAAATGCCACAACCAGGCCAACAAAAATACCGAATTGTTCCAGCGGGTCGATGTTGGTCTCGCCAGTCATGCGCGCCGCTATGGCCACGGTCAGCCACACGCCGATGACCGTCATGCATGCAGCCAGCCACGGCACCGCGAGCAAACGCAGGGCCACCAAACTTATGCCCACAAGCACAGGCGTCCACCGTTTTGCCTGCTTGCTGCCGCGGAACAGCGGAATAAATATTTGCTTAAAGCGCGGCAGGACATAGCTCACAAAGAAACCAATGCCGGCGCCGAGCACGATGCCCATGCCAAGATTCTGAGCAAAAGCGCGGGCTGAGCCGGCTTCAAAGCCGCGCTGGATCAGAATCGGAACGACGCCGAACCAGCCTACGGCCGCGCCGGCGAACCATGAAAACCCGGCGCGCGGTCCCAGGATGAAGCCGCCGCCAACAGCCAGCGGCAGAGGTAGCAACGTCAGGAACACACCCGCAGCCGCCAGGCTTGCAAAGCTCAGGCCGTTGCCGAAGTAGACATCGCGCACCAGCGCAAAAATCGCAGCCAGCGCGCCGGCTGAAATGATGAACCACAATTGCCGGCCGCCGGTTTTGCCGAGTTTGAGCAATTCTGCGCCGGCCGTGCCGGCTGGGTAGGGCAGGTTTTCTTCATCGACAAAAGTATATTTCAACGGCACGGCAAGCAGAATGCCGATGAGTCCGGCGGTGCTGACCATAATCGCCAACAGCCACGGATTGGGCCAGGCAATCGTGAGGTTGTGTTCCTGTTGCAGCAAGTAGATGCCCGGCAAGGTGAACGAGACCCCGGCCGCCACCAATCCGCCAATGCTGGCGCCGGACTGCGCCGTGTTGATCTCGTGAATACTACCGCTCTTCCTTCCTCCGGTGACCTTGAGTATGCCGCCAGACACGATCACCGAAAAAATGATCGGCCAGGGCAAGGCGCCGAGTTTCAGCGAGATGTACGTCGAGCTCATCAGCAAAAAAAGGGCGATGCCGGCGCCGGTCACCGCCGCCCTGAGAGTAAATCCCGCACTTTCCTGGTTCTGTGTCTTCATTTATTCCATAGTGTTCGCAGTGCATCATCAGGCTGCTTTTAGGGGAGCAGCAATGACAGGACATTCCGTCTATTATAGCATCTCCACATTGCAAGTCAAGTGGATTAACTTTCTGACCGGTTTTCTGCAATAAAAAAATGCGCTGCGATGTACTACCTTTCTACCACTTCAAAAAATTCCGTTGTCATCGCTGTTGTCCTTTTCAGTTGCATCTCGCTCGCGATTTCTTAGCTTTTCTATACCAGGCGCCAGGGAACTGCTCTCGGGAGTAGACCGGCAAAAGGACGAAGTCCATTTGCCAGAGGTGGGCAACAGTGCTCGCTATATTGAAAGAACCATGTCGTACCCGACAAGGAGAAGCAATGAAGTCTTATGTTTTCAAACTGGCTATACCGGCTGCCCTGGCAGCTATCGTCACATCCACATGGCTACTGACAGGCGACCGACCTGCATCAGTCCACAAATCCGGTCCGCCGGCGGTAGAGCAAGCGGAAGCCAAACCCAACGACTGGTTCTTCAGGCAGCGCGCCTTTCCTTACGATGACATTCCATACAAGGCCTGGCACCGCGCATTGCGGCAGTCGCAATCGTTCAAAGGGCGCCACACATTGGCGGGGGCGGCGGAATGGCAATTCGCCGGTCCGTTGAACATCGGCGGCCGCATCACTGATGTGGAGATGTCGCCGACCAGTCTCGACACCATCTATATTGGCGCAGCTTCCGGCGGCGTGTTTCGTTCCGTAGACGGCGGCCAGAACTGGCGGCCAATTTTGGATGAGGCGCTCAGTCTCTCTATCGGCGACCTCGCCCTCTGTGCCAAAGATCCCCGAACCATTTATGTCGGTACAGGCGAACCCAATGGCGGCGGCGGTTCCCTCACATACGGCGGCTTCGGCGTGTACAAATCCAAGGATGCAGGCGAGAGCTGGCGCCATGTTGGTCTCGAGGAGACACGCTTTATCGGCCGTGTAGCTGTCGATCCGGATGATTCGCAACGTGTGTTTGTCGCAGCCATGGGCAATCTGTTCAGCAAGAACCCGGAGCGCGGTCTGTACCGGAGCTTGGATGGCGGTGAATCCTGGGAGCTGGTACTGTTTCTCTCCGACTCCACCGGTTGCGTTGACGTGGCCATCCATCCTGGCAATCCTGATACCGTCTACGCTGCCATGTGGGAACGCCAGCGTTTTCCCCACGACCGGCGTTATGGCGGCATCACCAGCGGTGTGTATCGCTCAGTCGACGGCGGCGACACCTGGCAGGAGTTGACAGTGGGG
Source organism: uncultured Calditrichaceae bacterium (assembly GCA_964629935.1). Classification (GTDB taxonomy): domain Bacteria; phylum Zhuqueibacterota; class Zhuqueibacteria; order Oceanimicrobiales; family Oceanimicrobiaceae; genus CAZVSL01. Next base: position 4,925 of record CAZVSL010000425.1, read on the forward strand.
CTGCCGAACAATTCGCCCAACGTCGGCCGCATCGGACTCGATATTTCAGCCTCCAACCCGAACATCATATATGCGATTTATGCTGACCGCACGGGCTTTTTCAGCGGTGTCTACAAGACTCTCGATTCCGGTGATACCTGGACGCGCACAAATGACAGTGTCCTGAGCTCGCTTTATTCTTCCTTCGGTTGGTGGTTTGGCAACATTCGTGTGGATCCGGCGGATGCGGATATCGTTTATGTGCTTGGGCTGCCCATCTACAAGACCATCGACGGCGGCCAGAGCTGGCAGTGGGCTTCCGGCAACATTCACGTCGACCAGCACGGCATGGTGATCCATCCCTTGGATCATAATTTTGTAGTGGTCGGAAATGACGGCGGCGTCTACACCAGCAGAAACGGCGGTGGGCTGTGGACTAAAAAACCAAACTTACCACTGACGCAGTTTTATACCTGTGAAATCGATGAGCAGCAGCCGCAACGGTTGTACGGCGGCACGCAGGACAACGGCAGCAATCGCACGCTGACCGGCGCACTCAGCGATTGGCAGCACATCTTTGGCGGCGACGGCTTCTATGTGCTGGTCGACCCCACGGATAACCGCTTTGTTTATGCCGAAAGCCAGTTTGGCAATCTGGGGCGCTCCGTCGATGGCGGCGCCACCTTCGCTTCTGCGCGATCCGGGATTTCAGGCCAGGATCGGCGCAACTGGAACACACCGGTCGTGTTCAATCCGCTCAACCCGAAATCGCTTTACTACGGCGCCAGCTGTTTGTATAAAAGTACCAACCGGGCTGTGTCCTGGACCGCCATCAGCCCGGATGTGTCGACCGGAGGCATTCCCGGCAACAGCAGCT
>CAZVSL010000426.1:0-5770 GCA_964629935.1 uncultured Calditrichaceae bacterium
CGCTGAATGATTCTGATATCGACAGCGACCTGAATTCTGCCGCCCTCGCCATCCTCCGTCAGCCGGATAATGGCAGCGTTGTCATCAATCATGCGGTTTCAACTCTCACCTATACTCCGGCGCCCGCCTTTACCGGTATGGACAGTTTCTCCTATGCTATTTCAGATGCAGAAGGCGCCGCCTCAAACACCGCTACTGTTTTCGTTGCGGTTTCGGGCGTTGATGCCAGCCAAACCTTCACTTTCCTGCCCACGGACGACGCCCAGGTTAAGCTGACGGAGCTCGACAAAAACTATGGGGACAAAAGCTCGGCCAAGATCGAGCGCGATAAATTTATCTCCTTCTTCAAGTTTTCTGTAAACGGCCTCGCTGGCTCCGTGCACAAGGCAACTCTGAGATTTCGGACGGGCGCTGGCAGCTCAGACGGGAGTGATAACGGCGGCGCACTTTTTCTGACAGCAAATGATTTTCAGGGCACGACCACACCCTGGAACGAACAGCTCCTGACTGCCAGGAATGCCCCGGCAACCACGGGTCTTGCTCTGGGGACACAGGAAGCTGTTGCTCCGGATCAGGCGGTTGTGTTTGACGTCACCGCAGCCATTAACGGTGACGGCGTGTACAGCTTCTGCATCATCAGCAATTCCGACAACATGGCGCGATATCAAACCAGAGAAAGTTCGTCTCCGCCTGAACTGATTGTCGAAACCGGCGGCGGTATGAGCAATAGACCTCCGGTAGCTTTGAATGATACGACAGCCACCCAACAAGGCACAGCAGTCACGCTGGAGGTGCTCGCCAACGATACGGATAGTGACGGCGCGCTGGTTGCGAATTCGCTTGTTGTGGTTCAAATGCCACAGAGTGGCGCATTGCAACCGGGTACTTTGGCTGGACAATTGATCTATACACCATCAGTTGACTTTGTCGGCATAGATTCTCTCAAATACACGATACAGGATGATGATGGCGCGGTATCCAATGCCGCCACGGTTGTCATTACCGTACATGGCAATACAACACCCTCAGCACCCCTGGCGGTTAACGACACCGTCTCGACCGTGGTAGATGTCCCGCTTCAGATAGATGTGCTCGCCAACGATTTCGATATCGATGGCGATCTGGACGCGGCCAGCCTTACTGTTGTCTCGCAGGCCCTCAACGGCAACGCCGAAGTTCAGGCTGGCAAAGTCGCTTACACTCCCAACCCGGCATTCTTTGGCACCGATATTTTTGATTATACTGTCTCTGACCACAGCGGCCTGGTTTCTAACCGCGCGCGTGTGTTTGTCTCCGTAGAGAAAGCGTCCGAGACCGCAACGCTGAGCTTCGAATCTACAGATGACGGGCAGGTTAAGATTACGGACATAGACAAAAACTACGGCGACAAAAGCAGCGCCAAGATTGACGTCGAGAAATTCAAATCCTATTACAAGTTCAATGTTGCCGGCTTAAGTGGTACGGTTAGCAAGGCGACTGTACGTCTGGTGGTTGGCGACGGCAGTTCAGACGGCGGCGATAGCGGCGGCGAGATCTACATGACTGCGAATTCATTCTTGGACGTAGCCGAGCCCTGGACTGAAGAGCTTCTAACTGCTCGCAACGCTCCCGCAACAATCAGCACCATGCTGAGCTCCAGCGGCCCCGTGAATCCGAGCCAAACCGTTAACTTCGATGTCACTCAGGCAGTGACCGGTGATGGTATCTACAGTTTCTTGCTATCCAGTACTTCCGGAGATCAGGTTCGGTATGTCACCAAAGAGGGGGCGCTGCCGCCGCTGCTCATCATCGAGACCGGCAACAGCGTCGGAAGTACAAATTTGCCGCCTGTGGCCAAAGATGACAGCGTGTTGACCACAGAAAACACTGTCCTCACCATCGATGTCAGAGATAACGATGCAGATCCTGACGGCTCTATCGAGGCCGCCGTCGTTACCATCACAGAGCTGCCGCTTAACGGAACCGTCGACATCGAAACGGTTTCCGGAAATCTTATCTATACGCCAAATTCCGGCTTCATCGGCGAGGATACGTTCCGCTATGCTTTGCAGGACGAACTGGGTGCGACTTCCAATACCGCCGTTGTTGTTGCGCAGGCAATTGCCGCAGGCGATGAGCTCGTTCTGACTTTCGCGCCCAGCGATGACGGCCAGGTTAAGCTTTCACGGCCCGAAAACAACTACGGCGACAGCAACACCACCAAAGTGGAACGCGATAGTTATCTAACTTATCTGAAGTTTTCGGTCAATGGCGTCACGGGTACCATACTGCGTGCCTACCTCAAACTACACACCGGCGCTGGCGAGTATGACGGCAGCGATGACGGCGGCGCAATCTTTCTGACCGCCAATACCTTGCCCGACAACATTACGCCCTGGACGGAGGAGAATCTGACTGCTGCTGTCGCGCCAGAAATTCTGAGCAGCGCCATCAGCAGCGCTGGTGCTGTCAATCCGGACGAGTCTGTCGAATTCGATCTCACGCCAGCCATAGCCGGCGACGGCGTCTACAGCTTCTGCATCCGGAGCGAATCGGGCAATCTCGTGCGTTATCAGACCAGGGAAAACGTTATTGCGCCTGAGCTGGTGGTGGAAGTTCAGCCAACTACCGGCGCGGACGGTCTGGTTGAAAGCGTACAACTTCTGACCGCCCATGAGCAGGCGCAGCTTCTGCCGGCAGAATTTGGCCTGCGTCCCGCCTATCCCAATCCGTTCAATCCGGAAACCACGCTGGAATATACTCTGCCGTATGCGTCACAGGTTGAGCTAAATGTCTATAATGTGCGCGGCCAAATGGTCAGGACTCTGGTCAATAGATGGCAGGAAGCTGGTTTTAAGAGAGTTCAGTGGTTTGGTAGAAATGAGTACGGCCGCCTGGTTGGTAGCGGAATTTATTTTGTGCAATTGCGGGTGGCTGGCAAACACTTTCACCGGCGGCTGATCTTGCAGAAGTAAAGACTTACAGATTTCGGGCCAATCGATCTTGTCTCAGGAGTCCTGCCCGGTTAGCAGGACTCAGACCGGACGGGACCGAAATAGCTATTGCGCATTGTAAACGTGCAACATCTTCTTCCGTGCCCGTTCAATTCTTTTCTGCACAGTCTCGGTTTTGATCTCCTCGAGTGCGGCGAGGTCAGCACAAGAATAGCCAAACACATCGTGCAATAGTATCAAATGTCGTCTTGAAGGCCGCAGAACAGAGAGCAGATTCTCGACTTCAATAGCTGATAGCCAACGGTTCTCGTTTTCCTGAGCCGAGGCGGTTTCACTGTCTTGCACTCCCACCAGGATGTGATGCTCCGAATAATGCCTTTCCTTGACATATCTATTGAAAATACCCCATGTGAGACCCTGCACAATGTAACCGAGAAAATTGACATGACGGTGAGAATCGAAGTTCTTGATGAGTTTATCAAACTCGATGTAAGCCGTAGATAGCAACTCCGCCACCACACAGTTCACGCCACATCCTCTGCTCAGGTGACAGTATCGGCTGAGTAATTTGAGAAGCAACGGACTCAGCAGGAAAAATATCTGCTTCTTCAGCATAGATGGATCGGAGCAGGAATCAGAGAGATATTCTTGCACCCGCTCATCGAGTGTTTCGATGGTTTGCTGTTGCTCAGGAGTATTATCGGCATGTCTGGCAACAAGCCGGAGCGGGCAGTTTTTGGAGTCGAGATCACGCATCGGAGATTCCTGCCGAAATATAATGATAAATTTAGCAGGAAATGGCCAGAAATACAAGAAGATTGTCCGGTTTTGGGGAGCCACACAATATTATCTAGATAGACGATGTTCTCTTATCATACCTTGAACCACTAACAATATTGTTCCAGGAGGGAAAAAAGGAGGAGACGACCTATGACCTGCACTACAAATTTTGTTATGAGTCTCTTGTTCGTCGTGGTTTCACAATTATCTGGGCAAACAGAAATCTCGGAGACACATGAATTTGGCGAACCCAATGTTCAGTGGTACATTTACTCTGCTGGCAAAACCTGGGAGTTCGAAGCTGAGAATACGATGATGGTTGAGACTGTTGAAGTAAAGTCTGTGCTGGCATCTGATGGCGGCACGTTTCACATTGAGGTCCACATTGGAGGCGAAGTGATCGCGAAGTGGGACCAGTATGTAAACGACGTGCATTATCAGCCATATTTTCATTCGAAACAAGTATCACAACCATTATCAGCCGGAGACCAGATTGTCTACAAAATTTATGGAAATTCCGCCTGGACTCCGGTGGGAGGGATTCTCGGAATCAATTATGTCAAATTAACAGGCGTAACTGAGGCAGGCGGTGAACCGAATATCGTAGTCTCTCCCGATACCTTGTTCTTGCAGGTCGGTGATGGCAACTCGAGTTCGACCAGTACTGGAGTTTTGCCGCAACCCTTGGACGACAAGTCCCTGCTCATTCAGGCACATCTGCTTTCTGGCTCAATTGCGGACAAAGCCCTGTACGCAATGCATTCATCCCTGGCAACGGCCGAACCTGAGACCCTGACCAATGCCTTTGAAGGTCCGCTGGTCATATTCAGCGAACAGTGGCAAACCTATTATGAAGCAACGAAACTAATTCCACAAAGCAGTTGCACTCTGGAAAAACTGCGCTTTGGATTTGCGAACTATGCTGAAGTGGAGCAGAGTAAGAAGTGCGAATTTTTTGTATGGAATGATGACAGCGGCAAGCCAGGCACGCTGCTCTGGTCGACCGAGGGCACCATTACCCTCGCCGCAGACAGGGCTGCCTGGATTGGCATCGATGTTTCACAGGAAGGCTTAACAGTTGACACGTTCTGGATGGGCCACTATGAAAAATCAAGCGGCCCGCCCAGCTCTTTGAGCGATAGCGTGGTAACCCGGGGCACAAATTTCTACAGTTCAGACGGCAGTGACTGGCAGGAAGACAACTATGACTATCTGCACCAGGCCGTCGTTAGCTACGGAACTTCAGAGCTCGAAGCTGTGGCTCAGCTTACCCTGCAAAACACCGGTAGCGCTGGGTTGCAGGTAACTGCGATCCAATGTAGTAAAGACTGGATCACGCCCGAAAATTCCGGCAGCTTTGAAGTGGGGCCGAAAGAACAGGAGAGCATAACAATCCGGTGTAGCGCCGAAGAATTGACCGACGGCAGACACAACGGCATGATTCAAATCACCTCAAACGATCCGGACACGCCGGTTTATGAAGTGCCGCTCGTCTTTGATGTCAATATCTGGGGTCTGGCGCCGCCACAAAATCTGACAGCCTGGTCCCCGGATAACACCGTGTTTTTGAACTGGCAGCCGCCTGCAAGTAGCAGCCCCGATGCTTATCAATTGTATCGCTCCGAAACGTCTCCTGTCTTGCCAGAAGCGAACAATTTTTTGGCAACAGTGAACGGTAACACCACCACGTACCATGATACAGATTCAGCATTGGATGCGGGAGAACAGTTCTATTACGCCGTGACTGCGGTTTATGCTGGTAATGAAAGCCCGCCGTGTCAGGAAATGGCGGTTGTCGTCAAGGTGGTGCAAGAGCCTGCCACAGCAATCCCCGCCGAGTTTTCGCTCGAGCAGAATTACCCCAATCCGTTTAATCCGGCCACAGAGATAAGATTTGCACTTCCACAGGCCAGACATGTGAGCCTGCGAGTCTATAATGTATTGGGAGAAGGTGTGCGCACGCTGGCTGACCGACCCTACGAAGCCGGCCGGCACCGGCTAAGTTGGGATGGTCGGGACGACGTTGGCAAGCCGGTTTCCAGCGGTATTTATCTATA
>CAZVSL010000427.1:0-402 GCA_964629935.1 uncultured Calditrichaceae bacterium
GACAAGGGGTATGTTTCGTCATCGTAAAGCTCCAGGTATATCAGCTTACATTCTCGAGCGAAGTTTCCTGCCACACCCTTCGCCTGCCATTTCTCCCTTGCATTTGTTGCTGAATCGCCTAAATTGAGTTATCAAACCCGTACCGGGGTGGGGATCACGCCACCGTCATAAATCAGAAAGACAAAATATCCAGCATCAGATATGAAAGTTTGCTTTGTGGCAAGTGAATGTGTGCCTTTTGTAAAAACGGGCGGCCTGGCGGATGTCGCCGGTGCGCTGCCGAGGGCTCTGGAGCGCGAGGGATGTCAGGTCAAGCTTTTCCTGCCGTTGTATAAATCTATTGACGTTTCTCGCCACGCTCTTATCAAAGCGGATGAGTTAAGCGATATCCCGGTGTTGATC